>NZ_JBHIRP010000019.1:0-20821 GCF_042197245.1 Bartonella sp. AA18HLJMS
GAACCGTTCGAATTCTAACAGCGCCTCATCATGGGTTAGCCTTTATCGATTGCGTATTGCAAATTAGGTTCAAAATCCTCAGGTAAGCGAAAATCATCTTTTGATTTAGTCCGCTTTGCTTTTTGGGGAACGTTCTTTTGCTTGTGATTGGGAGGTTGGTTTTCTACATCCGTTGTGATTTGCTCTGGTTAGCTTCCGCAAGCATGAATCTCTATTGACTCATGAACCTGTTCGTTTGTTTCTAAATTTTCAGAACAAATTTCTTTTTTGCTAATACGATAGTATTAGTTTTTTATTATAACTGTTATTGTTTATGTTATATATGGGCATCATTAAGCATTACTTTAGCATCGTTAAGCATATCACAAGCATCATTTGTATGTTTATCCCATCTTGCCTACGCTGCTTTCTTTGCTCTCTCTGATAACGTCTTTGACCGTGACGTCTTCGATACCTTCTCTAAACTCTCATTAGAGTTATTGAGTTCTTCTTCAACTTTTAAACTCCATAAACACCCATCGTCTAAACGTTCGATATGACCTGTGCTTATTAAAACTTCTAACGCTTTCATGAACATTTTTACTGAACAGCCAGTGTAATCAGCCCGGACCTTCATATTATTTAAAAGTGGTTTTCCAGTATAAAGCATTTGCAAGCGTAACTTTATGTAAACTTTGCACTCAAAGGGAAATAAACAAGCAAGATCAAGAATCCATTTATCTGCAAATAGCCTCCGTCCACGGTAATTTATTGGACATGTATACCCTCTTCTTGCATTAAATATAAAATTGCTAAAGCATCTGCTTCTTTGTCGTCTTTAGGCGTATGTCCTTTTGTACACACCGCCTAAATCATTTCTTCTTTTGAGGCATTTCCTTTTCCTGTTGTTGCCTTCTTAATTGTGCCAACAGGAATGCCTTCATATAGTATCTGATGATGTTCACACCACGCTGTTAAGGTTGCTAGAAAGCCTCCGTAAATATGAGAAGCGTTTGTACCCACATGCCGGCGCACCTCTTCAAAATACACCGCGTCAATTTCATCAACGGACCTCTTTAGTTCAGTGAGCCACCGTTTAAAGCGTAAATAACGCATACCACCGCCTTCAAAACGGCGTGATTGAAAATCTTCTGTATCGCTTGTTATGTGACCATCTGCACCACGATCGCTCAGCCTGTCTTGGTCCCTAGATCAAGACATAAAATAGTTTGTGCGGTAGTGATCATAATCCCCCTTAAGGCTCTACGTATTTATGCGTGCGCATGGTGACGCGTAATCTATTAATTTGATCTCTTTATTTAATGCTTTTTTAAGAGTGTGAATGATGCTGTTGATGTTCATTACTATCTGTAGAAGCAGCAATAAAAGCAGATTGTGAAGATAATTTAGAATCACATGATTGCGTCCTATAAAAAAACGAGAAAAAGTCTTCTGCCTTAATCGGTGCTCCAATTCTTTTGGCTTCATTCAAAAGAATTGGGATATGTTTTGTTGGAATTCTCCCACCAGTTCCACCTTTTGATATAGGACGGAGCCAGGCATACACGCGTGTTCTATGAACCCCAAGCAGCTGAGATACTACCCTACGAACCCCACCTACCAGATTTATTATTTCCGAAAATTGTTTCACAGCACGTTATGTAGCGATTATAAAAACAATATCAAGAAGGAAAATTTATAATGAAACTACATGTTGCTAAATTAGAAAATGACGATTGTATACAACGTACCTACAATAAAGATATGACAATAAGTATCTCGCAATGGTTACAAAATGCCTTATCTGAAGCTGGATTAAGCCAATTAGGGCTTTCAAGACAGCTAACCGCTTCTTTAGGTCGCTCAATAGATCGTGCTGCCGTCAATAAAATGCTAAAAGGAACAAGAGATATTTCTGCTCGAGAATTATTAGAAATATCAAAGCTTACAGGTGCTTCTATTCCCACTAATCACTTAGTTCCTTTGATCGGATCTGTAGGAGCCGGAGGAGAAATAATCGCAATAGATTCTGGTTGTCTAGAAGAAGTAGAAGCCCCGCCATCTGCTCCTAAAGGAACTGTTGCTGTTCGCGTGGTAGGTGATTCTATGTTTCCAGCCATTGAAGAAGGAAGTCTTCTTTTTTATTCCTATCATTTGCTATCAGAAGATCTTATTAACAACCGCGCTATCATAAAAACTAAATGTGGAAAAGTTTACATCAAAGTATTACGTTTCGGAAAAGAAAAAGGGAAATGGGTTTTATCCAGTATAAATGGAAAATATGTCGATATCGTAGATGTAGAATTAGAATGGTGTGCACCTATCGACTGGATTAAGCCAGCCAAAATATGAATTAATATTTTTATACTTCTCTTCAAGCAAGCCTTTAGTTTATTACTTTAAAAAAATTTTTCAAAATCGCTACATTGGTATCCATAAACCACGCACAAACAATTGCCAAGAGGCGTTAGAGAGGAGAAATTATGGAAAATCCAATTCTTATAAATTCTGATGAAATTTTATTAGTTGTATACGATGATGATCAAAACATTGGTCGGTCAGGACCTCTGGATGAAAGCCAAGTTCTAAAAATTATTGACGAGGCAAATAATGAAATCCAAATCTTTCGCATCAATCCTTCTTAAAAGAGCTGCGAAGATATATCTGAAGATATCGCAGAATTTTATCTTAGAGAACATGAAGAACAGTGTTTTAACGGAAACATACCTCATGACGTTATTTTACACATTACAGCATACGTTTTTTTAGACGATATAAAACAGCATGAATATAACGATGCAATGTATGATTCTTACGAACAACAACACCGTTTGCATCCTTGTGATGTGCTTTAAATTCTGAAGGGCGCATTTAAAAGCGCCGCCCCCTTTCATTCATCAATCCCATCAACATGAGGTTCGTAATGGAAAAGCCTATTGCTATCCAGCACAATACAATCAAACACGAAACCGTTCAAACGGTCAACGCACGTGAGTTACATGAATTTTTGGAAATAGGGAAAGATTTCTCTACTTGAATTAAGGATCGTATTCATCAATATGAATTTGAAGAGGAAAGTGATTTTATAAAAACACAAGATTTGCGGTCCACAAAATTGGGGAGCGCAAAATCTAGAGCTGTTACAGCCATAGACTATCACCCCACATTAGACATGGCAAAAGAGCTCGCCATGGTAGAGCGTAATGAAAAAGGTAAACAAGCCCGTCAATATTTTATTGAATGTGAACGGCGTGCAAAGAAACCTTTAGACCTTGCAAACGCTTTAGAAGACTCTCTCTTTGTGAAAAAACTGCTTTTAGAAAGTGTCACACAATTAGAGACTTTAAAAAGTGAAGTGGGTATCCTTAAACCCAAAGCAGCTGCTCTTGAAAGTTTGCAACGTCACAACGGATTCTTCGGTCTTACAGAAGCCGCTAAAATACTCGAGATACAACCAAAACAATTCATTCTCTTCTTACAGCAAAAAGGGTGGTTTTACAGACGAGCAGCAGGTGGAAATTTGCTACCGTATCAAGACAAAATCCAAAAGCAACTTATGGATTGTCCGACCATCCACTTCAAACCGCAAATGGAATAGAAAAAGTTGTACCAGCAGCAGAAGGCATTGGTTTACAGTTTCAAGAGCTTATAAAGATAAAGCATGCATTAAGAGCAACAATCATGGAAAAGAAATACGAAATGACTGATGAAACAATAGAGTTTGCTGGAAAAACTCTTCACTGAATTAAAGCCTTAAGAGATTTTGATGCTATTAAAGCAGGCGACCTAGGCGGCTTTATACAAAAAGAAGACAACCTCAGTCATGATGGTAATTGCTGGGTAGGTGATGATGCAAAAGTCTATGGTTATGCCAAGGTTTTTGGTGATGTTTATATTGATAACATTTCTGGTATTTATGAAAATGCATGTGTTTTTGGTAGTGAATCTGTTACCAGAGGAACTAATATTTTTGGCAATGCGCAGATTTTTGGACATATTCGTGTTTTTGCCAATGCACAAATTTACGAAAATGCACAGGTTTCTGGTGTTGCATTTATTAGTGGAAAAGCTAAAATTTATGACAGTCCATTGATTTCCATCAGAGCAAAAATTGGAGGAAATGCCAAAATCCATGGTTATGCCTTTATTCAGGGAAACGCAGAGATCATCAATGATGAAATCATCACAAAGGGCGAGAGGCAATAAACCATGGAAAAAAATACGAATTTACTGATGAAATAGACATTCTCTATCGTCGCCCAGTTCGTCGCATGCGTGCACTGAGAGACTTTGGAAACGTTTGTGTTGAATCCAATGCACATATTTTCGATAATACGCAAGTTTACGGAATAGCCGAAATTCACGGCAATGCAATATTTGTGAAAAAGCTCATATTGGTGGTGATGCTGTTGTATGTGGTAACACATGTATTTCAAGCAACACACATATTAGTTATAATAGAAAAGCCCGAACATATCCCTAGGAAAAGACAGAGCGTATAAGCCCTTTCTAACAGCCAAACCAGCCTTTTAAAACATGCGTGATTCACGCCACACGTGAATTGCGCGTAATGGAGGAAATCAAAATGAGTGAACAAAACACTAACCTAATAGAAATTGAAGAAACACATCATTTAGCCGTCGAACAAACTGCTATGGAATGTATTTTAAATAAAGCCTTAGAAAGTGACGTCAGTATTGACCGCTTAAAGCGTCTTCTTGATTTAAGAGAAAAAGAAATAGAACGACAAGAGCGCCAAAACTTTGTCCGTGATCTTTCGGCTATGCAAACAAAATATCAAAATATTGAAAAAACTCTACAATCACCCATACAAACAGCAAATACGCTATGCTTGATCAGTACATTGATGCTGTAAAGGACGGGCTTGCAAAATACAAATATATTAAACATTAAACAGAAAAAAAACGTTACCATAGAAATAATTCTGTCTCATCCTTCAGGAAATCAAATCTCAACAGAAGGAACATTTCCAATTGACAGTACAGGCTCTAAAAATAGCATACGATCAGTTGGTTTTACACTTACCTACGGGAGATACCTGTTAGGCATGCTTCTTAATGTAGCAAGTAAAGAAGACGATACAGATGGTCAACCGCGAACCAAAGAAGGCGATACAAATAATCAAAAAGTTTCCTCTAAACAGATAAAGCAAATCGAATAATTAATTAAAGAAACAGGGACAAATGAAATTAGTCTTCTCTATTTTGCAGAAGCAGGAAAACTAACAGATATGTCTTGTGAAAAAGCAGAATTGGTTTTGGGGCATTTGGAAAGAAGAAAAAATATTCAAAAAGAAAAAGCTCTACAATCGCTCCCATCACAAGAGCAACAAACGGCGGTGTGAGATGGAGCAACGAACAGCAGAATGATTTTCAAGCAAGTCTAGGGAAAGTCATCGCATCAAACATTTACAACATACTCAATAAAAATACAAAAGGATTGCCTACGAGCAAATATGAAGACTACAAAATCAAACTCATAACAGAGCGTTTAACAGGCGAAACAAGCCCCTATTATGAAACTGAAGATATGAGATGAGGTATCGAACATGAAGAAGATGCCTTGAGAGAATATGGTTTCATTTATGATGTCAATATAACAAAGTGCGGCTTTATCCAACACTCCACAATAGAAATGGCGGGGGCTAGCCCTGATGGTCTCATTGGAGAAGACGGTTTAATCGAAGTCAAATGCCCGAGATCAGTAACACATATGCGCTTTTGTATAGGTGACGAAATCAAACCAGAATATCACGCACAAATGCAATTCCAAATGGCTTGTACAGAACGAAAGTGGTGTGATTTCGTAAGCTATGATCCACGTTTTACGGGGGAATTCTTTCACTTGCGCATGAAAGTCAAGCGTGTTCTCCGTGATGATCAACAAATTGAACAGATCAATCAAGCTGTTGAAACCTTTTTAGCAGAGATAGAACGAGAGATAAAACAACTCTCAACAAAAGCTGCTTAACCTTATGGGGGTGTTTTGTTCCCCGCATATCTACGAGCACCCCCACCCTTTCACATAAGGAAATTAAACGTGTGTAACATCGAACATATTATCATACAGCCTGCTAAAGATGAGGAATTTTGTTTTTTTACCATTGGCTATGAAGGTAGGTCCCTTGAGAATTATCTTAGTTGTCTCATAGAAAACAATATCAAAACTTTATGTGATGTTCGTAAAAATCCAATAAGTAGAAAACACGGATTTTCAAAAAGACAATTAGAGCAAGCTGTAAGCAACATTGATATTGAATATATGCATATGCCTGAACTTGGAATTGCCTCTGAAAAACGAAGAAATTTGAAAACACAAAAAGATTATGACCGCCTTTTTAAAAATTATCGAAATACAACTCTCAAGAATAATTCTTGTGCAATAAACAAATTATATCAAATTTTTTTAAACAAAAAGCGCGTTGCAATCACCTGTTTTGAAGCCAATGTATGCATGTGTCATAGAGGACAACTCGCATTAGCTCTTACTCAATTGCCTGATTGGAAATATGAAATTGAACACATCTAAAAAATAAACTTGCAGATTTTTAAAAGTTGGAGTGCTTCACATGCCTTCCAGCCCCCCACCCATTTAATTAACATAAAAAAGAGAAAGGTAATGAGATGATATTTGATGATGGAGATAGATATGTAACGACACGTGAGTGTGCACAGCTTTTTAGTGTATCCACAACAACGATTCGCAATTGGGTGCTTCAGGGGTTGTTTCCGGAGCCATATAAGCTAGGGAGAGCAGTGAGGTGGAGAAAAAAAGAGATCTTAGCCTTCATTCCAAAGAAAAATAAGGAACAAATAGGAGTAAATTAGATAAAGTTGTATAAACCGTAAAGGGTGGTCTAAAAACAGCTCTTTAAAGAAAAAAATATATATATATTTCAATACATTAAAGATAAAATTTGGTGCCCAAAAGAGTTTCAATAATTTTAAATAAAATAAATGAGTTATTGCGATATGGGGGAAATTTATCATTATTGATTCCATTAATGTTTTTTATAGCACTATCCCTCATTTTTTTTGGAGCTTTTTTATCGCTTCTATAGCTAGCCTTTTGCGATCTGCGCTTTTTGTATAAAGAGATGCCATGTTGTCGTCGGTCCATCCAAAAATTGCCTTGAGTTGTGATACTGTTGCACCTGAATTAGCGGCGCGTGTTGCTGCTAATTTTCTTAAGCCATGTGCTGATTTTTTGATTCCCGCTACGTTACAAGCTTCACGAAAAAGGTTGCCAAAACTTTCTTTTACGAGTTTATTTCCGTTTTTTCCGCAAATGAATGTTTCATTTCCAATAGGACCAATTTTTAGAGTTTCTGCTAATTCAGGCAAAATGGGTAGAAAAACATCTGTTTGGAATTTACTTTTCTCTGTCTTGAGATGAATGATATTATCTTTGACATCGTTCCAACCAATGCGGACCGCATCACCACGACGCAAACCCGTGTAAAGAAGAACATCAATCCAGACGCGTTCATGTGAACCATGTGACCAATGGTGATAATATTTTTCAACATCTTCTTCTGTCCAAACAGCAAATCCATCTTTGTTGTTGAGAGGAGGTCTTTTTATTCCTAAAGCTGGGTTATTCTCCAGAAGTTCTTGATCGATCGCCCAATTAAAAAGTCCATTAAGTGCTTTTAGAAAATTTTGGGCAGCTGTTGGTTTTTCTTTGCGGCGTTCAACACCCGCTGTAATATGTGATTTCTTTATTTCTCTGTATGGAATGTTTCCTATAGCATCACATACCTTCATAAGGATAAGTTCTCTTTGTCTTTTCGTAGCTTTAGCAAGGCTATGCCAATGAACGCTGTTAAAGTATTGTTTAAGCAGCCATGCAAATGACCCTTCAACAAGTTTACCGGTTTTTGATTTAGGAAGTATAAGTCCTTGTAACTCGGCAAGTGCGCTTTTGTAGTTATCAACAAACTCTTGCGTTCCATAGGTACCGCGTATTCTAATGCGTTTGCCATGACCAATACGTACATACCATACAATTTTGCCATGTTGAGTAATTTGTTTAACGAGATGAGGAGGACGTGGTTTAGGCATGGTATTTTACATCTTAGAGAGTGCGGTTTCGTAATATTCATTCTTTGACAAATCTAAAAGTTTGTCTGGGTGGCTAACTGAATTTGGTATTGGAATATCTGCTTTAAGATAGATAAGCAGTTCACCGGTAGGTTTGATTTCTATGAGTTCGCAACCTTGTTTTTTAGCTTCTCTTAAAGCGCGTGCGATGGCTGGTTGCGTTATAGCAGCTGGACGAGGCGCCATATCTTTTCTCCTTACATTGAGATGCAATTCACGTGTGGCGTGAATCACGCATTACTTGAAAGTGTTAGGAAGGGTGGGGGTGCTTGTAGATATGCGGGGAACAAAACACCCCCATAAGGTTAAGCAGCTTTTGTTGAGAGTTGTTTTATCTCTCGTTCTATCTCTGCTAAAAAGGTTTCAACAGCTTGATTGATCTGTTCAATTTGTTGATCATCACGGAGAACACGCTTGACTTTCATGCGCAAGTGAAAGAATTCCCCCGTAAAACGTGGATCATAGCTTACGAAATCACACCACTTTCGTTCTGTACAAGCCATTTGGAATTGCATTTGTGCGTGATATTCTGGTTTGATTTCGTCACCTATACAAAAGCGCATATGTGTTACTGATCTCGGGCATTTGACTTCGATTAAACCGTCTTCTCCAATGAGACCATCGGGGCTAGCCCCCGCCATTTCTATTGTGGGGTGTTGGATAAAGCCGCACTTTGTTATATCGGCATCATAAATGAAGCCATATTCTCTCAAGGCATCTTCTTCATGTTCGATACCCCATCTCATATCTTCAGTTTCATAATAAGGGCTTGTTTCGCCTGTTAAGCGCTCCGTTATGAGTTTGATTTTGTAGTCTTCATATTTGCTCGTAGGCAATCCTTTTGCTGTCTTACTGATAATGTTGTAAACATTAGATGCGGTGACTTTACCCAAGCGCGCTTGAAACCATTCTGCTGTTCTTTGTTCCATCTCACACCGCCGTTCTTTGTTCTTGTGGTCCATATTCGATATCTTGGACGTGAATATATTCGGCATCTTGTATAGGCGCCTCTATTTGCTTTTGTTGTAGGAAAGATTGTTCTTTTTCATGCTGTCTCTTTTGCAAAACATCCAAAATCCTTTGTGCTACTTCATCAGGAAGATCTTCAAGCTTTTGGACTCGTCCATACTCAAGGACTTTTTCCTCTTCTGTTTGAGTGATGTTTATTAATTGTTTGATTTGCGTAAGCACATCATAAGAAACTAACTTCGTTTGTACGTTATGGTTTGTTTCATTGATACGTTTTGCTTCATCTTCTTCATAAATACCGGAAAGCCCGAAAGCATAGCGAGCACATTGTATAGTGGCTTTATGGCGCAACATACGTGCGGGGTATTTTTTCCAAGGGTCACTGTGGTCTTGTTCGCATTCTTTGCGATATTCGGTGACTTCGATAGGGTCTTTAATCCCTTTGAGACGAATAGCACATTTGATAGCAATGATATTCCCATCCTCATTGATTTGATCTTGAAAGGTCATGCCATCAAAGTCAGGATTTGATTTGATGATCTTTATCCAACCGTCGATAGAAACAACGGGTATGATGCCGCCGCCTTTTTTAGGGAGTGCATAGATTTCTTTTGTTAAAGGGTTAAGTCCATAAGTATTGGCAACAAAAAGAAAAACGGCAAATTCTGCATCAGTGATGACATTAGCATTTTTATATCCAATACAAGTTTTTATGATTGTTTCTCGAAATTCTTCAGCAGAAAATCCATATTTTTCTGCCATTTCTTTTAAAAAAGTAGAATTTTTCATCTTGATTTCCTACATTGCGCGCAATTCACCCGTGGCGTGAATCACGCTTGTGTTAAAAGGCTGGTTTTGGGGTGTTAGAGTTTTGTCTTTACAGGTTGTACAATCCGATCAATTGGAATGCGTTTTATATATGCACAATGATCAGAATATAGCGTCAACAAGAAAGATTCATCTGAATTGGGTGGTATCATTTCAAATCTAGTGCATGCAAACGGTCTGAATTCGTATGAAAATGCAAAGCATTGCGATCCTATGAGTTCCATTGGCACGATATTCTCTTCACTTAAGAAGGCATCTATTTTGTCTTTAGAGATTATGGTATCTACATAGGGCTCGCCCTTATCTCCAGAGATCGTTATACAAAGTTCACCTGGATTGTGGGTATTTCTCACAACTAACTGCGAACACAAAGTAGGTTTAATTTCATATCTATACATAATAATTATCTTCTCTCGCTCGTTGTGATAATACTGCCTCCACGAACCTCTGAATCTCCGTAAATGTGTGCGTTACCATACACTTCTGCATTGCAATGAACACTTGCATTTTCGTAAACATGTGCTTTTCCAAAAATACGACCACCATATATTTTTGCGTTATGATGAATTGTTGCATTTTCATAAATATTTGCAAAATAACAAACTTTTGAGTTATCAAATACCTTGGCATTGTTGTAAACTTTTGCACCGCTATAAACCATGGCATCATTATAAACCCAACAGTCTCCTTCATGACTTAAGTTGCTCTCACCTTCTATAAAGCCGCCTAGGTCACCTTTCTTGATTTTTCCGAAGCTTCTCAATGCACGAATGCGGTGGAGAGTTTTGCCCCCAACTTCGATTGTTTCATCAGTAAGTTCATATTTCTTTTCCATGATTACTATTTCTCACGTTCTACGATTACGGTGGAGCCACTAATTTTACAATTTCCAGCAATGTCTACACGACAGCAAATATATGCTTGATTGTAAATTTTAGCATTTCCGTAAACGTGTACACTTTTCCCTATAACAGAATTCCCATAAATCCGCGCATAGTCAAAAACCTTGGCATTATCTCCAACATCAGCACCACCAACTTCGGCATAATCAAAAACTTGTGCATTGCCATAAACGCGTGCATTCCCATAAACCCGCGCATCATCATAAACTTTGGCATCACCGTAAACGTGTGCATTGCCAAAAATCCAACAGTCTCTCTTATGGCTTAAGTTGCTCTCTTTTTCTATAAAACCGCCGAGGTCACCTTTTTTGACATATCCAAAGTCTCTTAATGCTCTAATTCGGTGAAGAGTTCTTCCATCAAACACAGTTTTTTCATCAGTAAATTCGTATTTTTTCATCTGGTCTTTTCTCCAGTTGAGATTCTTTTATTGCCATCAATCCAGTCGTCCCAACATACACATGCTGCACCGTAAATTTTTGCATGACCATAAACATGCGCATCACCGCAAACTTGCGCATTGCCGTAAACACGCGCCCTATCGTAAATGTGTGGCTCTTCGTAAACTTGTGCATTGCCATAAACTTCTGCATTATCAAAAACGTGCGGTTCACCGCAAATATGTGCATCACCGTAAACTTCTGCATGACCGTAAATGCATGGTTCATCGAAAACTTCTGCTTTGCCATAAATACGAGAATTGCCGTAAACTTCTGCATAACCGTAAACTTGTGCATTTTCGTAAACCTTAGCATTACCAAAAACCTTGGCATTACCATAGACTTTTGCATAATCCCCAATCCAGCAATTACCATGATGACTTAGATTGTCTTCTTTCTCGATATAGCCGCCAAGATCACCTTTCTTGACGTCCCCCAAATCTCTCAGTGCACGAATGCGGTGAAGGATTTTGCCATCAAACTCAATTGTTTCATCAGTAAGTTCGTATTTTTTTTCCATGGTTTATTTCCCTTAATGCATGTTTTGTTTTTTAATCTCTTGAGACAACACACCAATTCCTTTTGCTGTGATTTTTGCGCAAGGAATGACTTTTTCTATTCCACTTGCGGTTTGAAGTGTAATGGTGGGACAATCCATTAGTCCTTTTTGGATTTTATCCTGATAAGGCAATAAGCGATCCCCGAAAGTGCGTCGATACACCCATCCTTTTTTCTGTAGGAAGAGAATGAATTGTTTTGGTTGCATTTCGAGCACTTTAGCGGCTTCAGTAAGACTGAAGAGCCCATCAGAGCGTTGTAAGCTTTCAAGAGCCATTGCTTTTGGTTTTAAATCTTCAATGATGATGTCTTTACGCTCATTTTCATTTTTTAGATGAGTTAATACACCTAACATTACTTGTGGACTTGAGTAATCGATTTGTGGTGTAACAACTTGCTTTGCACGCCGCTCGCATTCAATAAAATATTGACGGGCTTGTTTTCCTTTTTCATTACGCTCTACCATGGAAAGTTCTTTTGCCATTTCCAAGGTGAGATGATAATTAATTGCAATAACAGATCTAGATTTTGCGCTCGCCAAATTTGGTGACCGCAAATCTTGTGTTTTTACAAAGTCTTGTCCTTCTATAAAATTGTATCTGCTAATACGGTCCTTAATCCAATTGGAAAAGTCTCGTTTTGCTTCTAAGAATGCGTGCAAGTCACGAGCATTGACTGTCTGAACGCTTTCTTCGTTAATGGTGTTATTTGTAATAGTGATAGGATTATTCATAAGTTTACTCCATCCGATAATTTAATAAGAGGAAAGAGGGGGGCGCTTTTAAATGCGCCCTTAAGAATTTTTAAAGCACATCACAAGGACGCAAACGGTGTTGTTTTTCGTAAGAACCATACATTGCATCATCATATTCGCGCTGTTTTATATCATCTAAAAAAAAACCGTATGCTGTGCTGTGTAGAATAAAATCGTGAGGAATGTTTCCGTTGAAACACTGCTCTTCACATTCTTTAAGATAGAATTCGGCAATATCTTCAGAGATATCTTCGCAACGATTAGTCGTTGGTTCAATACGCAAAATTTGGACAGCATTATCGGCTTGGTCGATAAATTTTATCATGTCACTTTCTTCTAAGAAAGGACCAGATTTAGCGAGATTTTGCTCTTCATTTTCGCACATCACTAAGAGAATTTCATCAGAATTTATAAACACTGGTTTATTCACAAATGCCTCCATACTGCCTATTGGCAAAAGTTATTTTCTAAGATATGGAGTGAACATATTTTCGATTTTAGAATAAGTCAATATAATTTTTCTAAAACAGAAAAAAATTTTTTTAGTGATAGACAAATAGTCTACACAAAAAAGTAATTTAATTTTCATTTCAATGTGGAGAAAATTCTGTATGAAGCAGTCTAAAAAAGCTCTAAAAATATTTTCGTCATTAACAAATGAGCAAAAACGGGTGGTTATTTTCCATCTTCTTCTTGCAAAGATCGCAGAAAAGAAATGACGGCTTTTCTATGCTCTGGCTTTGCCGAGGAATATAATTTTAAAAAATAATCATCACAATTATCGGGTATAAAATGAGGGGGGAGAGCTTTAAAAAATGAAGTTAATCTAACGAGTTCATCAGCAGATATGCTTCTACTTTCTTTATCATCATCGACAGAAAGCATCTTAGATACAACAGATGTATGAAGTCCCATATGTTTAGCTAATTCAGTTCGGGACCCATGACCCATTGTTTTAAGTTTTTCATTTGCCCAAATTTTTATTTCTTTTTGAATATCCATACTTATCAATATTCCTATTGTTTTAAAAAATATCAACATTTCTATTTTAGAAAAAATGTTGACATTTTTTCTATAATCGAATAAATGCCCGTTTGATAAATAGAGAAATTAAAATGAATATCAAAAATTCAGCAGGTACGATTATAAAATATTTAGGCGGTGCGAAACGTGTGTCATTGATTTCTCAATGCCATGTGTCTGCTGTTTATAAATGGACTTATCCTTTAAAAAAACTAGAGGGTAAAGGCGGAATTATACCAGCTAAATACCAAATTATGCTTTTGAATTACGCACGTGATCATGGGATAGATTTGCGTCCAGAAGATTTTTTTTATCCCGAGCGCTTGCAGAGATTAATGCAAGAGCAACACCCCCCATTGTCGAAAATTAGCAAGAGCTGCGGTGTTGATCACACCGGAGAAACTTTACAGCATTAAGGAGATAAAGATGAGTTCGAATGAAATTTTATGGATAGCAGTGGTTTCAGTTTTGCTCTTAAGCGGAGTGATGTTTCGTATTGCATTGCATTATCGCAACCAAGTTAAAGCACTTAAAGAGCAGGTTCAAGATATTAAGAAAAAAATGAAAGAGAATGAGTTTAGGTATTTAAAGGAAAGCAAGCAGACAATTGATGAATGTGATGCGGATCTTGAAGAACGTGACAAGGAAATTAAACAACTGAAGCAAGAGATTAAAGAACGTGAGGAGGAAATTAAAGAATTGAAGCAAAAGATAGATGCGTACCGAGAAGAGTTTAAACGGAAAAGTGAAAAGATACAGGCACTAAAAGCAGATGTTCAATCACGTGATACGGAAATTGAAGAACTGAAACAAAAGATGGAAGAATGTGACGACGAGGAAATTAAAGAACTGAAGCAAGAAATTAAAGAACTCGAAGTAGATGTGCAATTACGCGACGAGGAAATTGAAGAACTGAAACAAAAGATGGAAGAATGTGACGACGAGGAAATTAAACAACTGAAGCAAGAGATTAAAGAACGTGACGAGAAAATTCAAAGACTAACACAAGAGCTTAAACAGCGTGATGAAGCAGTAAAAGCGCCGCCTCATAAGAATAAGAAGAGTAAGAAGAAGGGTAAGTGAGGAGTGGATAAGATGACAGTTAAAAAGAAGTATGAATCTACTGATGAAACAATCGAAGTTAATGGAGTTACGCTTCATCGTATACGTGCTTTAAGAAATTTTAGAGATGTGTACGCAGGTGACTTAGGTGGCTTTATTGAAAATGAAAGCAATTTAAGTCATGAGGGAGACTGTTGGGTTGGGGACGATGCAAAGGTTTATGGTAGTGCTAGGGTTTACGGTCGAGCCAAGGTTTTTGGTAATGCCAACGTTTATGATAACGCTCATGTTTATGGCAATGCCATTGTTTATTTTGATGCTCAAGTTTTTGGTAATGCACATGTATACGGTACAGCAATAATTTGTGAAAATGCCTGTGTGTGTGGTGATGCATGGATTGATACAGGTTTTATTAGTGGTTGTGATTTAGTTAATAGTAGTAAAAAGAAATACGAACTTACAGACGATACAGTTGATCTCGGTCCTTTCAAGTTACACCGAATACGAGCATTGAGAAGCTTTGGCAAAGTAAAGAAAGGTGATTTAGGTGGCTGGGTAGAGAGTGAAGAGAACCTCAGTCACGAAGGTAATTGTTGGATTAGTGGTTTAGGGGCTGTTTTTGGTGGCGGCAGATTACGTGGTGATCACCTAGTTCCAAACTTTAATTACATTTCCAATACGACTTATAAATTGTCTATGTTAACACCACAACAATACATGGCATCTCTACCTTGGCACCGTAGAATATGGGAGCGACTCCGTTATTATTGGGAGTGCGGAATATGGCTTTAGAGCTTCATAAACGTGATGAATAATACAATTCTTTGTTTTGATCTAGGTACCAAAACAGGGTGGGCGATACGTGGTGCAAGTGGTGACATGTTCAGTGGTACCGTGAATTTTCAATCGCGCCGTTTTGAAGGCGGTGGAATGCGTTACTTGCGTTTTAAACAATGGCTATCAGAAATAAAACAGACAGCAGGTCAAATTGACGTGGTGTATTTTGAAGAGGTGAGGCGTCATAAAGGTACAGATGCAGCGCATGTTTACGGTGGTTTGTTAGCAACGTTAACGGCGTGGTGTGAACAGCATCAGATACCGTATGAGGGGATACCAGTAAGTACGATTAAGAAAGCGACGACAGGCAAGGGGAATGCGTCGAAAGAAGAGATGATTAAGGCGGTGCGTGCAAAAGGGCACAATCCGAAAGATGATAACGAAGCAGATGCTTTAGCAATTTTATATTTAGTTAAAGAAAGGGAATTGGGGTATGTCCAGTAAATTACCATGGACGAGGCTTTTTGCAGACAGATGGCTTGTTACTCTTGGTTGTTTGTCGCCGACCGAGAAATGTATCTATGTCATGTTGCGACTTCTAATGCTCCATACTGGTGAACCTATTTTAAAGGACTTAACGGTATTAGCTTTTTGGGTTGGTTATCCAGTAGAAGAGTTTGAAGCAGCTTTGAATTCCTTGATTGAAGGTGGATTCATCATACGTTTAGACAATGGTGGGTTGTGGAATTCAGAAGTTGAAAAAGAACTCAACAGTCTCAGTGAAGAAGAGCTAGATAATTTCACTTGCAATAATAATAAAGAAAGGGAGGTGAAGTATGTCAACTAAGTTGCCATGGACGAGGCTTTTTGCAGACCAGTGGGCAATTGTTGTTGATTATTTGCCTGCTGTAGAGGGAAATATCTATATGCGATTACGGTTACGTATGTTGCGTACTGGTGAACCTCTTTTTTATAATATTAAAGTTTTATCTCATTACACTGGTTATTCAGTGAAGAAGTTTGAAGCGGCACTGAATGTTTTGCTTGAAGAAGGATATCTCATTCGTTTAGCAGATGGTCGCTTGTGGAATTTAGATGTTGAGGAAGAACTCAATAACTCTAATGAGAATTTAGATAAAGCTTCGGAAAAGGCTTCAAAAGCAGCAAAAGCTAGATGGGATAAAAACAAAGATAAAAGTAATGATGATGCACGTGCAATGCATGAGCAATGCACAAGCAATGCATACGCAATGCACGAGCAATGCTTGGAAATGCACAATAACATTAACAATAACAATAACAAAAAAAATAAAAATATTATTTTATCAAAAAGAGAAATTGATTTTGAAAATTTAGAAACAAACGATTTGGTTGACGAGCCAATCGAGTGTGATGTTGAAAGCCAATCAGAACAAATCAAAACGATAGAAACCAAACAACCAATCATTCGCGAGCAAAATACCAACACTTCAAACAAAGCTAACAACCGATGGCAAATTGACGAAGCGATGATTGAGAAATTGCCTTCACGAAAAGTTAAAAAGGTTGGAAAACAACTTTCAGAAATCGTTGATAAGATAATGCCTGCTTATTTTCCAGAGAAAGCAAACTTTTTTGAAGGAACAAAGAAAATAAGGGAAAAACAAGAAGTTGAAAGAATACTAGAAGATTTCAAACCCGATTTTCAATACGCAACTGAACAAGGATTAACGCATGATGAAGCCTTATCAGAATTTGAAAAATTTGTACGCTTTTCAAAATCCAACCCATGTCGAAATGCAAATGAACGCGATTGGCAAAGCGCTTGGGATAATTGGATTACGCATCCAGAATATGGATTGGTAATTAAGAAACACAAAAAATCAGAAGTGAAAAAACTATATGAAAGCGCATGTTATAAACCACCGTCAAACAATTTCGCAAATAACCTTTCAGAAAGCTTCAATCAACTTGCAACAGCGATCTACGCTTAAAGACACTTATGGATCCGAAAAAAACAGCAAAGTAGTGAAGTTTGCTGATGATTTTGAGAATAGATATGCGTTTAAATTGGCAGAAAAGCACCGTACAGAGCGATTTAAAGATTTTGTGATAAAAACCACATTGAAATTAAAAACGCTTCTGTACGGTCCATTTTGAGGCAAATAAACCCATTGGTAAAGTTATGGATTTAGATAGGGGATATTAAACCAAATGTTTTTAAGAAAACGTAAACAGAAGGGGGGAAAAAAGTTTGTTGCAACAGCGGTTGGATATGCACCATGGGGATTAGGGGTAGCAGAGTATTTTTACAATCTTTACGAATATGATGATGGTACAAGAGAATATGAAGAATTTGACGGTGGTCAGTATCATGAGATGCCTGAGAATGTTGATTACAGTACCAAGGCTCAAGTGAAAGCTTGGATATATGGGGGTGGTATTCCGAAAAGCGTTCTCAATTACGAACCTCTCATAGATGAGATCAATAAAGAGATCAAAAAATTATCAAAAACCGCAGGAAATAAATATGTTTACAGATAAGCAGCTAAGAGCCTTGTTTGGTATTATAATTTTTATATTTTTATGCTTTTTAGAAATTAAAAAAAATCCCTATTTTATCCAAGGTATTTTGATATTTGCATCTTTTGGTTTGATAATAATAACAAATATTTTTGTAATTTTATGCAATTCTCATATTCCTTTTGAGTTGCAGAACAATCCAAAATATAAAGATGATGATACAACAGGTTGGAAGACATTAACACGTGATTTACAACAGTATTTGCACAGACTTTTAAAGCTAATAAGTTTAGCACTTGTCGTTTTAATTTTTCCAAATAGTTATACTGTATTTTGGTATTTAGATATCGTTTTTTGGTACTTTTTTTTAGTTTATTCATTCTTTCTCATGTTGCATACACGCAGTTTAATAAACATGTCCATTTACGCGATACAATCATCTATTAAAAAGAAAGAGAGCTAGAGAAAGCACTTGGTATTCAATTAGGTAGGTATCAAAATGAAAAAAATTGAAAAAAATAAAAAATACGTATTGACTTTAAGGAAAGGTTCGTTTAGAAAGCTTGGCAAGTGCTTGAAAAACACTGTAATACGAGCGGATAGGTTACGAAACGACCTCTTCCCATGTTTTTAAAATATACTGGCTTTCTTTTGTGCTCTTATTGGCATATAACGATTTTGCCGGGTGTGGTTATACTATACAATACCCTTCATAGGGGAAAGTGTAACGACGGTCTCGTATCCGTGTTTTTCAGCGCCCGGCGCCCTTAGGGGTGTCAATGAAAATGTTAAAATACGAGGTAATTATTATGCAGAATTCTGTAAAAAAATATCAACTCACCAATCAAACAATTCTTCGTGAGGGTAAAAAACTTTATCGCATTAAGGCGTTAAGAGATTTTGGTGATGTTAAAGCTGGTCAACTTGGTGGCTATATTGAATCTGAAGAAAATCTTTCCCATGATGGTAATTGCTGGGTTGGTGATCAGGCCATTGTTGTGAGCCCTGGTCGTGTTTACGAAAATGCGCAGGTTTATGGCAATGCAGGTGTTGGTGGTTTTGTATATGGTAATGCTCGCGTCTACGATTCAGCAAAGGTTTTTGCCAATGCCCATGTGTATGATAATGCCCATGTTTTCGATAGTGCAAAAATTGTAAGTAAAGTGCATGTTTATGAAAATGCCAATGCATGTGGCATGGCTATTGTTACTAAGAATATTTGTGGTGACACAATGAATAATGTTTATACAGAACGCCTTTCTCCTTATGGTGAAATTTGCTTTGTTATGTGTCGTCCTCATAGGAAAACAGCTTAAATAACGGCGCGGGCGCGGCGGGGGCGCCTCCTTATAACCATTTCATTTAAAAATTTGTTTGAATATTAGATTAGGGAGCTACCTATGACCACTAAAACTGTATCTAAAAAATATGAGCTTATAAATGAAAGTCACGTTAAAGGGATTACTTTATACCGCATTCGTGCTTTAAAAGACTTTGCTGATGTTAAAGCTGGTGATTTAGGCGGCTTTATTGAAAAGGAAGATAACCTTTCTCATGATGGCAATTGCTGGGTTTATGATAATGCTTGTGTTGTAAAATCTGGTCGTGTTTATGAAAATGCAAGAGTATATGGCAACGCTGTCATTGGTGGTTTTGTTTATGGCAATGCGCATGTATATGATAAAACCCGCGTGTATTTTGGAGCTCATGTTTATGATAATGCGCATCTTTCTGATAAGGTGTGGGTTTATCAATATGCAAGGGTTTATGGGAATGCAAAATTAACAGGAAGTGCACGCATTTATAGCAAGGCTGAGGTTTATGATCATGCTGTTGTAAGTAGCTCTTCAAAAATTTATGGCAAGGTTTATGGTAATGCTAGCGTGGGTGGGTATGTTAAGGTCTATGGTTCTGTTTATGGCAATGCTAAAGTGACTGGTTATCACACCATTAGAGGTTTGGTACATGGCAATGCAAGATTAAAAAGAAATGAGTATTCATATACAGAACAAAACCCTTATTATGCATATGGAATTCCTGAAGATTGTGAAATTTATGAAAACGATACCGTTGTAAAGATTAGTGAAAAAGCAGCGTAAATAAAATAACGGGGCGGGGGGCTGCTTTATAGCAAAAAAGCCGCGTCCTTTTAAGACACGGCTTTTGTTTGCAACTGGAAACTTATACATTTTAAATGTTAAAGTATATTACACAAAACGTGTAAAAATGCAAGCCTTAATACATAAAAACCGCATCAAAATGAATTGATACGGCTTTTATTATCAAAACAGCTAGCGATCTAAATAAACGATTAAAAGAAATAACCGAAATATAAAAGAACATCTCTTTATTGCACAAAACGTATCAAAAAGCAAGCTGTTAAGTAAAATAAAAATGGGATTCACACTGTAGATTCAGTGATTTATAATTATCATTTATCAAATCAATTTAAATCATAATGAATAAAATGAACGCTGTTAAATTACCTTCTTTTCAAACAGAAGAACAATCTTCTTTTCGTCAACTTCCCCATAATATTGAAGCAGAGAAAGCTTTGCTGGGTGCTATCATTATCAATAATAATGCTCTTGATAGCGTTTCTGATTTTTTAAAAGCAGAGCACTTTTTTGAACCGTTGCATCAAAAGCTTTTTGATATCATTTCACAAATTATTCAAAATGGAAAAGTTGCAGATCCCATTACTATTAAGCCCTTTGTTGAAAATGATGCGAAAATTGGTGACATCACTGTATATAATTACGTGGTGCGTTTAGCTAAAGAAGCTGTAACAATCATTAATACTAAAGATTATGGGAGTGTCATTTATGATCTGTTTATCCGACGCTCTTTGATTAATCTTGGCAATGAAGTTGCCAATACAGCCTTTGATGCTCCTGTCGAACT
>NZ_JBHIRP010000020.1:0-19962 GCF_042197245.1 Bartonella sp. AA18HLJMS
GGTTTGTAAACTTGTCATGATCAATTCCTATAAATTGAGAATAGAGCGGCGGCGAGAACCGATCTCTTGCCCGTTGCGGACAAGCCAGCCGCCCCGTTTAAAAGAAAAGCGGTGCAAAACAGAACCATCCCAAAATTCCGTATAATCCCAAATATTTTTGATCTCGCAATCATAGCCTGTCGCTTTTCCAGCCGTTAAGCCTTCGCTATCGACTTTGACCAAGCGCCCTGTTACATCAATGGAATGTTCATGCTCACGCCCATCTTCTTCAGAGATCACATGTTTTTTGCCAGTGAATTTATGACGAAGACCAGGAGGACCACCAAAGATGCCGATAATTTCGGGGGTATGGCTGCGGATTTTCATTTGCAAGCCAAGGGCTTTGACACCAAGACCGCTCACATCAATTTGCATATCAGAGCCGCCCGGTTGATAGGTTTCTGTAATTTCTTCCAACGTGGGCAGTTTCAATGTTTCAAGATCAAGGTGAAGATTCACATCATCATCAACAATCAAGGTAAAACCGCGTACAATGCGTAAAGTCATGCTTTAACTCCTTGCTGCTTTGCGATAAGTTTCAAGCGTATCGCCAAATTGATAAGTCATTTTCTTTTGGATATCTTGCGCCAAACGGTCAAAATAAGCGCTATTGCGCCGGCTGCCGAAACTCAAATCTTCTAAAGGTGGCACTTCTTCTGCATCAAATTCCACCCGCAATTTTCCCAATTGTAAAGTGCTGTTGGAATTTAAATCGCGGTCAAACCAAACACGGCCACCCAAAAGCGCACCACGCGCAATCATATCATCAAGAAAGCTGGTCAAAGAGCGGGTAATGGCAATGACATGTTGACCAGTAAGGTTTTCATCATTCGCCCAAGGGCGCAAATTGTTAATGATGGTTTTTTCCAAGGCTGCACGGGTGCGCACCACATTGACAAAGCGCCACAATGGGTCACTGGAGGTGGTATGATTTCCCCATAAAATGCGCCCATTGGCAGCCATTTGCCCATGCGCATTTTGGCTAAGCCGTGCTGGAATAAAGGTCGCAATATCGGCTTGGTTAAGGCGATTTGCCTCATGATCGATTTCCCCATCAAAATAGCTAATGGGGCGTGCTGTCCCTAAAATGCCATGCACATCTTGGTTGGAGGGAGACCAAAAAACACCGCCCCTTTGCTTGTCACGTTTGATAAACATGGCTGCTGCAAAAGGACTTGCGGGTTTAACACTAACACCCCCCTCACGATTTGCCACCCGTACAAAGGGATCAATCAAATAACAAAAGCGTGAGGAAAAATCTGCACGATAGGCAAGACTTTCTTGCGTGTTTTTACCCCCCGTATCAAAAACCGCAATCGCTTGTAGCTTTTCTGCAACCTGTTCTAAAGCGTCTGCCACAGGGTTTTTGCCATTGTCAATCCGCCCTGCACTATAAGCCGGTGCTAAGAGAATTCCAGGTTCCACACCCAAATGCCCTCTAGCATGCGCTAAAGCATGCACACCCGTCAAGTGAGTATTGGATCCCACCATTTCGGTTTGTGTCTCAGCAATGGTTGATTTTTCTTCTACCCGCACAAGGATAATTTGTGCCTCAATCCCCTGTGCGCACACAGCATTAATAACATCAAGAGCTGTGCCTCTTGTTCCAAGCTTTTGGATTTTCTCCGTCTCATGCGTAAAAAGAAGGACAGGCTCGTTGAGGGGGTAGGTTTGTGCATCGGCATCAGGCGCTGTGACAACCGCCCCAATGGCGGTCTGATCAAATGTTGTTAAAGGACGCGATTTTTTACATTGATTAACCCTATTGACCTTAAATTATTGTCAAATACACAAAGTTATTCTTTATTTTGAGCTTTTCTTAATTCTGTAATGGGGACACCACCAATACCCCAATTGTCTGTCTCCACTTCATCAATCACGACAACAGTCGTTTTCGGATTTTTATTCAGAATATTAACTAATAATTGAGTTGCCCCTTCTATTAGTTGCCGTTTCTGTTCAGAGGTAACCCCTTCATTAGTAATTTTAATATTTATGTAAGGCATAAGATCTCCATAATTTACAAATATTGAATAAAAAAGCTCAAATAAATGAACGCAAAAAGATTAAATATTAATACATAATAACTATGCATTTTAAAGCTCGTATCCACCGGTGAAATATGCAGGCTACTGGAAGCAAAAATAGCATTTATTGATACAGGAGAAAGGAGTTGAGCTGCAATAAAGAAGCAAATCCAAACCAAATAATCCATAACCCCATAAGCCATCGATGACCCTAGTAAGGGAAATGCCAAACTAAATAGCACCATAGGGTGAATTCCTACTACACTGAAAATTGGCAATACAAAGAGAATACAGGCATAACGCTGCCAAACAGAGAGTGATGCCAATGAGTGACTAAACGTCACCGGCAACAAAGGAATAAGCAAATCACACGTAGATATTAGCAGACTACAACCTAGCAACAACATAATTTCACTGGATATACTGCGTATCACTGCCACCAAAGGAGTCAAAAAATCAATACTGCGTGAACTCCCACGCTCAATGAGGTATAGAATGCTCGCCGTCAATGCAATGCTTTTTAGTGCATTCAACTTGATAACTGTCAACGCAACGATAAATATTAGCCAGAAAAATATCAAAAAAATCCAAATTCTTACTCTCTCTCCTTCTTTATTCGCTCTTCTCTCATCGCAAATAATCGGGTTAGCTAGCGGTACAACAGGAGAAAGGCACAACAACAACAGACTAAATAGAAAAAGTGGTATCCCCAAGCAGCGGATGTGAATATTGGTGTTCTAGGCATAGCAGCGAAAACTGTTGCTGCACCGATGCTGGTCGGCATCAGTACCATCGTGATGCTCATCATTCGCATCACAATAGCGGCCAAATCGCGAGAGGGAAAAACACTTTTCTTCAAGGCATCAATCATTAGGGGGATAACCCCCAAACTCATCGGCCAAGCTAAAAACGCAGTCAGTATCGCGATGGACAGGGTAAGCGAACCCTTTCCATAGCGCATCAACCGTTCAGAGAGAAATTCTGAAATACGCCATGTATTCATCACATGGTGCAACAATCCCATAGCGAGTAATAGCCAAAAGACATCAGTAAAACGCACAAGCACAGTATGAACATCAGGCAAGTGCCAACGCCATATCAGCACTAAAGCACAAACCAACAGGATGAACACACCACTGCGTGCATTACCCTTCAACCACCAGTATGGTATCGTCAAAAGCAAATAACCGAAAACAGTCACTCCAGCCAATGGAATAAGAAACCAAGTTCTTATTGAGATAGACATAAGAAAAATGAATAGCATCGCCATTATAACGGATACGGAGGACATGCGTATCAGGAAGCTTTTTACATCATCAATGTACATTAATTATTGAATCTTTGACTGATTGGCAATTAAGAAGCTGCTCGTACATGTCAGTGACACAGTGCCCTGCATCCCGCAGTGCACGCGAATTAACTAAAGGCCTAGGCAAAATATATGTATAAAAATTGGGACCCTCTACTGGATTACCGACCACCCATAATGTATTTTGTACTTGTCCTTTAGTGTCTATAGGATGCTGCTGACAGCCAATATCAATACCACCAGGATGATATCCTTGGTTGATAAATGGTCGAATGATGCCCTGACCAGCCAAATTCTGGATAAAAGGGGACTCATCACGCAACGGAGAAAAACGATCAATCTTGGCCTTGATCAGCACATCTCCATCAACTGAACTGTTTTCATCTTGAAAAACAGACTGAATTTCGAAACGGCTGGTACTAGCATTGAGAACAAGTTTAGGTGAAGGTCCGCCAGCCAAAGTCACGATACCAGCCTCCATCAGAGCCCTCAACTCTTGGTTTCGCTGCATCGGTGGGCCGACAGAAATACGGTTAAAGTTTGGATTAAAATATTCAATAAAGTACTTGTGAGATGAAGACGTTAACCCGCAAAAATCAATTGCTGAACGTAAGATATCACGGACATCTCGTAGCACATCTGTAGCAGCTTTCACTGGGCCATCAACATTACCTGCAGCGGAAGAATGAAGATCGTCCTTCAAATGCTCCATGAAGAATCTTGTATAATCCTTCAAAGAGGCAAATATTTTATTTCGATAAGGATACAGCAACGCTTGAATACACTGCTCGTCTTTGGAAGTAACAACATAGGTTTCAGGGTCTAGCCAGTGCCCCAGCTGCGTACTTCGATAGACATAACACATTTCTTTAAGCAACAGAGGTAAAAGCTGCGTTTCGAAACCCAGCTTCGGAGAGCCGTTAGCAATGCTGGATTGCTTACGCAGATGATGTATTGCATCGAGAATAAGGAATGATGGTATGTATTGCCCACTACCACCCTTTTGATTAATCCCGCGACTACTAAAAGGCAATGTTTGACGAGAGAATAGAGCTGTCGCAGGTTCTTTGCCGCTTGGCATGTAGCGCAATTGTCCAGCATTTTCAGTAAAAGTCCCACCGCGACCGTAAGTCAATTGCGACAAGACATCATAGCTAGTTAATCCAATTCCCTGCACCAGCACACGAGACTGAGATTGTATAGAGTCCAACTTTTCAATTGGATAAGGATTCGAATAATAGTTCAGAAGAGCGTTTTTCATTTGGTGACCAGCCACAAACTGTTGCAGGCTTTCATCATGCGATGAATATATATTCATACCGTGACCCGTGGTCATGGAAACAAAATCTACACTGTAACGACAGCCATCTTCCAAAAGAACATCCGTTTTATGATCTTGGTGGATATGGAGATTGATAACTTTTTGTCGGATCTCCTTAATACGAATAGCGAAAGGTAAATCTTGCGTGAGCTCTTGGTAAGCCCAAGACAGGTATTCCCCTAACAAACGACGTGATAAATAATCATTTTCTTTGATTTCTCTCCCAACATCATGCTCTGTACGAGAAAAAACACCGTTAATATTACGATAACCTTGTTGACTAGCCCATTGATAAAAATTCGGCCCCTTATGAATAGGCCCTACCCCCTTAACTGTATCATCACCAAATAAAGTAATCTGGCAAGCGACAGTGTTAACCAATAAATGATCTGGCTGATGCACACTATGGGAACCAGTTCCCATCTCATTGGGATTAATCAATAATGTTTCCAGAAAATGGATAATGGGAATAAAGTGTGAGCAAGCGTTCGAGAATACTGATCCCACGAGGACCAACGCCCAAAATAGCGACTGTAGAGTGAAGCATTCTGTAATCTCCCCTAATAGAATAATTTGACTTTCACAAAATGTTTCAAAAAGAATGGAATAAATTCTCTGACTTTTTAGTGAAGATTGCGGATTTATGAAACGTCAACGACCTTTTTACAAAGACAATATTGACAGATTCCAGCAGCGGCAAAAAGCGCTACAGCACCACAGATAACGGAAAGCGCAATGGCATATGAACCAGACTGTAAAAAACTCGTCAAGAGAGGTCCTAATATTTGGCCAAAACCGTAAGTTAAGGTAGCCAAGCCTAGCAGATTTATACCATACGGCGCATATAAACGCTTAGCTAACGGCATAACTAAAGAAGTCGTCCCCATAAAAGTAAATCCAAACCCTATACAACTGAGAACGATCAGTACAAGAGACTGGCTGAATAATGTCAGTAATACGCATCCTCCTTGGATAAGCAAATTGAGCATCAGACAACGTAATACCCCCCACCGATGGGCTCCCCATAACCAAATGAAACAACTAGGAACAATGGCAATTCCGACAAACGACCATAAGTGGTTAGCAAGTAGTGGGAAATTAAATGTTTTCGCCATCAGAGGAAGATATGTCGCGACAATAATATAACCAAACCCAGCAAGCCCATAAATCAGAGCGAGTTCCCACCAAACGATATTTTCGTGTGCCAATGACTCATTAATAGCAAATTGAGACGCATCAACACGACGTGGAAATAAAATAAACAACAAGAGCAATAATACAACAGATATAAAACCAGCTCCAAACCAAATATTTTTCGCGTTCAGCGATTTACTCAAACCAATAATAACATACTCATTACCCAGCAGAATACCAACTCCCACACCTGCATAGAGCGAAGCAATAACCCACAGCTTGTGACTATGCTGCATAACCGTCATAGAACCAAAAATCATCATTGCTGCACTCGCGATACCGGCAGCAAAGCGGATAAAGAAGACCAAGTAAAAGTTTGTTGTTAACGCCATGGCAAAAATAAGTACACTCGTCACTATAGCTGCACCAAATAGCATGTAGGGAGCACGGGATATATTCCCAACTCTGCAAAACAAAAAAACATACTCCCAACTAAATAACCGCCATAATTAGCACTAGCTATATAAGAAAGTTGCTTAAAGGTAAACAATCCTTCATCCAACATAACTGGAAATACCGGCGTATAGAAAAATCGCCCAATTCCCATCCCCAAAATCATAATAATCATACCGAATACAGCGATTTTGAAATAACTCAAATCTTGACGATTATTTTCCCCCCATTACTCTTAATCCCTTAACTGATAGCTCCCTCATCCGCGTTCTATCTCATCGAGAGTAACACTTATCTCAGAGAATAAAAGCCAATCTAGCCATTTGTTTAAGTAATCAGAGCAACATATTGAGCGATTATTGTCAACATTACTGGATCAGTTATATGCATTTCATCGTTTTACACTCTGCTCCATGTATGATCTTCTCCCTACAAAGCTTCTTTTTCAGAAAAATAATGGCTGAAATTAAGCAGCAATAACAACGAGGAAATCAATAAGCACGCCCCCGTTCAAACATGACAATATCCCCTAAAGCTCTGCTTCATCAGGTATGACTAAAATATCCTTACAAGGTTGCGTTGTGTTCACATGGTGAACACCCTCAACCATCAAGCGGCTTAGTATCCAACTTAAAGAGAGATCAAGGACAAGCTTTTGCGCACGCGCCCATTCTGCTCTTAAATTCTGCTCCGCTCTTTCCAAAACAAAGGAGCCTTCATCCGGTAACAACCAAAAATCAATGATATTGAAGGGTATAAAGGCTACTTTTAATATAGCTTTGTTTTTTATCAGCAACAGTAAAAAGTTTGTTTTTTTATAAAAATTGAAATTTATTCATTTTTTATCGTATATTTTATGTTATCTTCTTTAAATTAATTAAAAGATCATAGAATATTAAACTGATAGGATGCATTTTTCTCAAGCGGCATTTTTAGAGAAATGTTGATTTAATCAGTGAAGACAAGCAATGAGCAAAGTTATAATGTGAAAAGACAGTATATAATGTTTTATGATCAATGATCTAAATTAGAGACATGAATTGGGGGAGTTTGATCTTTCTTACAGCACAGTAGCTCAAAAAAACAGTAGATGAAGTTTAAAATTCACCATTACCCATCATAAGATGAAAGCTTTTATCCCACGTTTGATTTTTTTAAACTATTTTCTTGTCCTATCTGTAATATCTAAAGAATATCTTCAAGCACTCATAAGCACTCTTTTAGGGTATCATTTCCATAATCAACGTAACGGTTATCGAGCTTCCATTCAAGATACTGTTTTGCAAAAGGAAATCGTCATTTCAGGATACGGAGGGATTTATGTATTTAGTCACAATGTATCATGCACCCTTCCTCTTATATCAGAAATTTAATTCTTAATCGTAATGACGTGATTAAAAAGCACCTTGCGAGACAATCTTTTTAATAAATTTTTAATAAATAAAGTAAAGATGAATTCTGAAAAAAACTTTTTTAGACGTAAAGTGATACGGAGAAACAGTCAGAAAGAAAGGGGGAGATTACAAATGTTGATGACTATAAAAAAAGATATCAAAAAATTACCAAAAACCGATTTATGGATCATTTGTGCTATTTCAGCTGATCAGCAAAGAGAATGGATCAGTAAATGGTGTATAAAAAATAAACAAGCCTCTATAAGTTCTAATTATGTCAATGATCTTGCCGTCCTAGGATCATTTTACAGATCTAGACAAAATGATTGCTATGAAAGCAACAGTCCCACAAGCAACTCCCCTCAAAAGATGACAATCTCATTTATGAGGCTTATGTTGCTCCTCATAATCACTTTAAAATTGCATCATTTGCTCTCATTAATACGCTTTGAAGTCCCATATGGACTAAGGGACCTTTTAAATTTTGGGATGGTTATGGAAGCCTTCTTTCCACTAATCCCTGAATGGGGATATGAAACTGCTACCTTTTCACAGAAAAATATTCTTTTCAATGAAAATTCTTATTGTACAATCTATGGAACAACACAATGAACAGAGCACGCACCCTTGCTCTCACCTATGGCTCCTATAATGCTGTCCGCATGCTGATCGGCGTTTACCATGCAATTTTTTTAATGTCCATGGGAGTGAATCTGGCGCAATTAGCTCTGCTTCAGGTTGTCTTTTCCACCACCATTCTGCTGCTTGATTTTCCCTGCGCTGTTTTATCTGACAGATATCGGCGTAAATATTCCGTTATGGCTGGGGTCTTTATGACAGGAGTATTTTATCTTCTATGCCTTCAAGCTCCCAATATGACAGCACTTATTATTGCGCAAATTCTCTATGCAGCAGGCATTTGCATCATTGTCAGCGCCATTGACGGATGGATTTACCATTCTCTAGGCGATAAACAGGATCACTTTTCGCATTATGCTCATCTCTACCACCAGGTTAACTCTTTTGGAAGTATTCTCAGTGGGATTGTAGGAATTGGAACGATCTATTACTCTGGACGATATTTTATGGGATATATCATCTCATGCCTCATGATGGGATTTATTTTTTTGATATTCCTTATTGTTCCTGAAGAAAAGAAAACGACAATTGAAACGTCCAAAACAAAAACAATCTTGCACAATGCCAAGGAAACGCTCTGGATATTTCAAAATACAGTAGGAGGAGCATGGTTTATTTTCCTCATGTGCCTTTTTAGCGCTGGTATTCAGATTATTTATCATTTCTGGCAACCAATAATACTTTTAGGGGGAAAAATTCATCACCTCAACGGTTCGCAAATGCTCGTCTTGATGTGCTGCCATATTGGAGCCTTTTCAGCACAATATTTTTCAAATTTGCTGATGTCTAAGTATCATGTTCTTGATAAAAAATATAAGAATTCTATAAAATATTTTTCCTTCTTTTCTGCGCTGATGTGCATAGCGCTCTATTTTTCAGTTCATAGCCATCAAACGGCTGCATCAGTCATCGCCTTCTCTTTAATCCATGGATTTATTTGCACTGTACCGATCGGTGCAAAAAGCTTATTTTTCTCAGAACTTAACCAAAAACAAACGCAGCATATTTCCGGTGTTGTTGGTGCTGTCTCTTTTAGCGGAAGAATATTTTCAATTACAGTATTGAGTATTATTTCTTTTCTTCCTGCAAAAGTTTCTCCATCTTACTACCTAATATTACCGACCATTACTTTTTTCATGTGTGGTTTGGTTGTCATGAGATGGATGAAACACTCTCAAAAGTCTCTATGAGAGGAAAACCATAACATTTCACCCACAATGTTTTCTTCTAAAAGAAATCTATAACTTTTTTGAGAGCATTGCCACATCCAACTTTCAATACACAATGCAAATATAAAGCAACACGTTGATTTATAATGATAATATACCAAACGCGAATATTGTAAGATTCTTTCTTTTCAAATCTGCTTTATGGTTGAAACAATCAAAATCATTTGCTTGCACATCATAAGCAAAGAAAGCCGTATAAATAAAAACGATTTAGAAAGGAAAAATGCCTTTTATGAACTCTCATAGTCAAAATCTATAACAACAGGAAGGCAGATATATAAGCAGATATATAATATGCCTCTTTGCATCTTCATAAGTATACAAATGATGTGGCTTTATAAGGCTTTATATGTCTCACAGAAACTTTTGTGTTTTATACCATTTACGAGGCAGCGTCGCAAAATGGGCTTATACACATTGCAAAGATATCTCTTTAAAACAAGCGCATAAATCGGCAATACAAGTATATTTGTGTTTAGAACATGCTTTTTATATGAGAGGCATAATCCCAACGGGATAAACAGAATTCCGATACACAGTCAACTGCTTTTATAACAATAGATGGCGGAGAGGAAGAGATTCGAACTCTCGAGAGCCTTTTGAGCCCTACTCCCTTAGCAGGGGAGCGCCTTCGACCACTCGGCCACCTCTCCAACAGAGAGGCATAAATGGTATCAACAGAAAGTTCAAGACATTTTCGATTTTTTTCCCAAATATCTGAAATTTTTTTCCTTTATTGATCCCATAAGGAGCAAAAGTTAATAAAACAAAAATTGTGTCTTTTTTACCACAGCATTTCGAATAGTACATGTATATATTACAAAAAGGTAATTTCATATTTGAAACTCTAAAAAGATTAGTTATAGCTAAGATAACAAGTGCTGCGTATTTTACTTATGTCTTTGTCCTTAATGCGTTAGGCAAATGGTACTCTTTAGAAGAAATTTAACCGGACCTCGGAGATCCCATATGAATATTAAATCCCTCTTTTTAAGCTCTACAGCAGCTTTTTTAGCAATTTCTGGAGCACATGCTGCTTCAACAGTTATCGCCGAACCTGAGCCTGTAGAATATATTCGCGTTTGTGATGCCTACGGAAAAGGATATTTTTATATCCCTGGAACAGAAACCTGCATGCGTTTATCAGGAAATGTTCGTACTGATTTTATAGGCGGTGATAATATCGATGCAACAACCGAAACTGAACTAAGAGACAAAAGAAAAACCTATGGCGCATCATCACGGCTCACCCTTGTTTTTCAAGCAGCTTCTGAAACAGAAATGGGAACACTTCGTTCATATGCAAGAATTTATTCAAGCTGGGGTGATGGTAATGATAAAGCTGGTGCAAGGCTTGCAGCAGCTTACATTGAACTGGGTGGTTTTCGCGTAGGTCTTGATGATACAATTTTCAACAGTTGGACTGGTGGTTATGGAAATGTTCTCAATGATGACAGCATAGCGCCTGCCGGCACAACACGCACTAATTTTATTTCCTACACCTTTAATGGTGATTCCGGCTTTTCTGCTATTATCGGCGCTGAATTAGGCAATATTGCAGATTCTCTTCCAGGAATAACAGGATACTACATTGATAAAGATGATAAGCTTGTTTCTATCACTGAGGGTACTCTTCCAAGTAAAGCCATTAAAAATTACACCCCGAATGTGGTTTTGGGTATAAAGTTCATGCAAAAATGGGGTGGTTTTTCAGCAGTTGCAGCATATGATACTTACTACAAAAAGTGGGCTGGAAAAGTACGTGCAGATTTCAATGTCAACGATCGTTTCAATCTATGGGTAATGGCTGGCTATAAAAATGGCCTTGATTACTACACAGTAAATGCAAATGATGAGTTATCACGAAAAAGCACAACAATTTATGCAAACTGGGGTGGTAAATGGGCTGCTTGGGCGGGTGCCACTTACAAGCTTACTCCAAAAGCAAATTTGAATGCTCAAGTTTCTTATAGTGCTGTAAAAACCTTTGCAACTTCTGTAAATATTACATACACGCTGGTTCCAGGATTTGTGATTACACCTGAATTAACCTATGTTAATTGGAATGATGATCGCGTTGTGACGGATAAAAATAATAATGAAAAACATTTATTCAATAAGAAAAGTGCTTTTCAAGGTATGATCCGTTTACAGCGTTCATTCTAATCCTATTTAAGCTACAGCTTTTAAAAACTGGCAACATGGTTTGCCAGTTTTTATTTTTGAAATCAAATATCATGAATATCTTTTCCTGATACGTATTGTCTTGTCTCTCGAAAAAAAACCGCCTTAGTTTCATAAAACTACTCTTAGAAGATTAACCTGATATGCTTGATAAGAGCACCTCACACGGGCGTTTACACATTACTTCAAACACAATCTCTTCCTTGCCCTTTAAAGCATGAATAACCCCTTTGCTTTATGACCAAATTGGTCTTTCTTGGTAATTTACTTCTAACCTTTGTTAATTTAGGTCATGATCTTCTCAAATAAATTCTACACTGAACAGATAAACTATTGAAAAAACAAGACATCATTGTGTTTTTGATATGCCTGAATGTGTCTTCTATCAACACTATAAAACACAATGTTTTATAACACGGCTTCATTAAAAAACTTAATCATCAAGAAACATGCTGTCAAAACGATGCAAATATTCCCTAAAGCAATAAAAGAGAAAAGCGATATATCTTCAAAAAATGAATTGACCTCTTCCCCTTCTAAAGAATAGAGCCTCCTATCAGGAGCAATCTGTAAATACCCCTATTTTTCCTGAACCTACATCACATTGATTTATAATCATAATTTTTTATTTTTCATGTTTCAATCAACCAAAACCTGTCACTTGTACACGACAAGCGGAGAGAGCCGTGTGAATAAAAACGAGTAAAGAAAATCCTTTTATGAATCGTTTTAAATTCCAAGGGTTGTCGTAACATTGAGATCTGACAAAATGTACGATAATGCTAGGCACTTTTATTAAGCATAAAAATGAGGATACACTTCATAGAGGATTTTAGATTATATTCTCTATGAACGTCGCTGTAAAATATATGTTGTGATACACACTAAAAGACATTTCTTTAAAACAAGCATGGAAATATACAATACAAATCCATTTTATTTGAAGCGTTTTACCCTGCGTAAGGAACATGCCATGATATACGCAACATCTTGACTTTACGCGTTTTTAAAGGAAGAAAAGAAACAGTAAAATTTAATCTCTGCAAATCATAGAGCTTTCAGAGTTATGTTTCCATAAAACGCCTTATACCGTACAGGGGATTTTTTACACGATTAATGCCCTTTTTACATAAAGCCAATTGGCAAAAAGCAGCCTTTCCTGATAATAAAAAGGCTTACACGTAATCATAAGCCATATTTTCAATTAAAACGCATTGAATTCACGGAAAATACTTATCAACCAATGCATAAAGAATTGCTGCTGTTTCAACATCTAGAATCCCATCATAATTTTCTTGACGAAAATGAAGTTGAAATGCTCGGATCAAATCTTTGTATCCTGTTTGGGTACACGCAGCAGAAATGTCATATCCATAACATTTTAGCTTCGCCAAAACATCTTCTTTGGGTGGCAAATTCTTAGAGAATTGCTCTTGATAATGACTTTTTAGTTCATCATCATACCATGCTCCTATACCTGCGCTATAAAGTTCTCTCCATGGAAAAGCTGCTCCTGGATCACTTTTTCTTCCAATGGCAATATCACTATGTCCCACAACATCTGTTGGCATAATATCAGGATACCGTTGAAAAATATTCAAGGCAAGTTCCTTAACAGCATCAATTTGTATTGGATTATAAGGAGGAAACATACCCGTCCCATCATGATAAGTCGCTAAATTAACGATTTCAATCCCGATAGATGCATCATTGAGATGACTATGCCCAGCCCATGAACTCACACCCGCATGCCATGCACGCTCATTTTCATCAACCAGATTAAAAATACGCATATCCTTAAAGCCTGCCTCACGATATGTCTGCTCTGAAGGATCAGGAACAAGATAGTGTGCACTAACCTTTTCTCCTGTAAGCGCCATAATCGAGGCTTTAAAATCAATAGCCGTATAATGCATAACGAGAAAATGAACGCGACGACTAAAACTTTTGACAGAACGATAACTGTTGTAATCAATCTGATACATAAAAGCCCTTTCTTTTTTGCTTAAAAAACCACTGCGCATCACAACAGATAGAATACGAACTGTTAAAAAATGCAATAAACTTCCCATCTAGATACTAAGAATTACGACTAAAATTTGTTCATCAAAAATATTGACACTCTTATCAACAATTAAGACCACATTTTTATTTTTCTCCCACACACGCATAAAATGTTTTTAACCACATTAAATATTTTCCCCAAAAAAATTCCTACAAATTACCAATCAAAAAGAAAACAAAAGCGTAAAATGATCACTCCTTAAATCTTCACGTCTTACAGAAAAAATAGTTCTTCCTGTTATCAAATTGAAAAATCTCACCCCTCGGAAGTGAACACCCAACGATCATGCAATCACACAAAAACTTAAAGGAAAAATTTTATGAGCTCTTTACAGCAATTTATTATCAGATAACAGAACGGCACATGTTCGCAATAAACTCTTCACGGACATATTGTTCAATAAAATTTGCAAAGCTTTCCTGTAAATGACACGACTTCTTGTCTTTTCACACCATCACTTTTTGATTTACAAAGAATCTTAATTATCTACAACGCTTGCGGTACATGACGTCTCTGGATTCCTTGTCATCAGCTCCATGAAAGATAACATCTTGATTTATAATCATAATTAATCATTATAAATATTGAATATAGCGAGCCTAATATCGTAAAGTTTTTCTTAATCTTGAATCAATCAAAGTCATTTAATGACACATCAAAAGAAAAATTATCCTATAGACAAAAACCACTGAAGAAAAGGATCAAAATACTTCCTATAATAGAACGTTTAATAATTTAAGCAATATTGTTACATCCCCATAGAGTTTCATTTTTTCTTCTCCGTTTTCAAATATCTTTTTAAGACAGCCCAAGCTGCATATTCTTGTAAGACGACACCTAAAAGTGGTCGCGTATAGGGAAAAGTAATATAATCCTCACCATAACCTTTCATCCGTATAGTTATGGTAGCATGTCCAAGGCTTTCTGCTTGATTTTCTAATGTCTCCAAAGAAGGCTCTAGGCTCACTTCAACCTCAAGCAGTGGAATATCTTGTTTACCTTTTTCTATGGGCTGAAAATATTTTAAAAGCAGCGGATCATTGGCAGACCAATGAACCTCTGCATGCATCGCTAATTGTTTACAAGCAGTAGTAACTTCTGCCCCAACTAAATAGGGGTGAAAATGATTTTCAAATGCTTCCACGAAATGTTGTTCCAAGAGCGCTTCTGATTGAGCAACCAGTTGCACCAAAACATAGGGGCTTTTCCATAAAAAATGCCGTTCAAAGGGTTCATTTTCAAGATGATCATCAACCCACTGCGCAATAGTACTTTCATCAATTCCAATCAAAGTCCATGCATACTCCGCACGCGATACAGAAAAATATTTCTTCTCGTTGTGTTCTAAATAATTCTCTAAAAGCGCAAGAGCCTGTGATGGTGGACCAGGCAAAACAACAAGTGTACTTCCATCGCAAGAGAGATAAAACCCTGGTGCTGTGCCTGTAGGATTATCAAGCACAGTTGCTGTCTCAGGAAACAATGCTTGACGTGCATTACTCTTATCCGCCGTAATCCCTAATCGTTGTAATTGACCTTTTATTGTTTGCCAAACATCTTCATGATGTACCAAAGGCTGCTTTACAGCTTGAGCAACTCCATCGCGTGTTTTATCATCTGATGTTGGTCCCAATCCCCCACTGATAATGATAAGATCTTCTTGTCCAAGACAAGAAACAACAGTCTCACTGATTTGCTGTAATTGATCAGCACAAACAAAATGACGTGTGACTTGAATATTTCTCTTGTTCAAGCTTTGGCTTAAATCTTGTAAATTCGTATTCAAATATTGTCCTGAAAGGAGTTCATCACCAATAGTAATAATGGCAGCACGATGAACAAAGACAGAATTCATAAGAGAATTGCGAACAGCTTCAGCCATTTGACGGGTAGAGGCTATACCTCCAAGATCATAGGTAACGGTTTTTCCAGCACGAATAACCTGATCAACACTCTCAGACAGTTGTTTTGCTGCATCTTTAAAGCCTAAGTGCTCTAAGAGTAAAGCCGTGGTATAAAGCATCGCAGAAGGATTTGCTTTATTTTGTCCAGCAATACGTGGTACGCTTCCATGAACAGGTTCAAAATAAGCAATCTCGCTCCCCACATTCGCATGAGATGCAAGCCCCAATCCCCCCATTATCCCAGAGCCAAGATCAGAAAGAATATTGCCAAACATATTTTCAGCAACAATCACACCAAACCGCTCTGGCTTGGTTGCAATCCACAAAGCAACCGCATCAACATTATGAATATCTGCTTCAATTTCCGGATAGTTTTGCGCAATTTTCTCAAAAATTTCCTGAGCAAACTGACCACTTTCTCGCATAACATTGGGCTTATCAGCAAAAGTAACTCGCCTAAAGCTATATTTCCTTGCATAAGAAAAAGCGTATTCAAATAACCGCTCTAAACCAAAGCGTGTCTGCAAACGGACTGTCCACGCAGCTTCCTCAAGCCCATATTTTGTCAAATTTGGATGTTTTAGCCAAACGGCTGTTTCAGGAGAAATACCCCGAAAATCCAATCCAGCATAAAGGCCTTCACTATTTTCTCTGATAACACAAAAATGAAAAGGTTTTCTCGGACCAAAGATGTATCTTACAGGACGTATATTCGCAAACAAACCTAACTTTTGGCGAAGTTGAAGTGCGGGAGAAACATAGGCAAGGTTTTTCTCTTTTAAATGCGGAGCAAGTTCTTTTAAAGCCGCTTCTTTTCCTTTACTGGTCACAGTACCAAGTAAAATAGCATCACTCTGAGTAATTTTTTGCCAAGTCGCTTGAGGAACAGAAGCTCCTTCCTGTTTCCAACATTCAAAACCAATATCACCATAAGTCAATTCAATCGGCAATTGGAATTGCTCTAAAACCATCAACGCAGCATCACAAACCTCTGGTCCTATCCCATCACCAGGTAATACAAGAACTTTCTTTTTCATAATCCCTCCAGCCACTCATCAATAACTGCATCCGTCATAGTAGGATTATCCTCCCACAAACGCGTACCAGCACCAGAGATAATCTTATATTCATGGTTCAGATTATGACTTTTCGTCTGATTATTTACCGTTGCAAGTTGCGACTTTTCTCCCACTAAAGCTAAAAACTTCCCCTTATACTTAACTATCTCATCTCTAGCATCTATTTCTAATAAGAGTTTAAAGCCTCTTGTCATGCGTTCAATTGCCAAGCTTTTTTGTTTATCGGGAATCTCCAATAAAACTCTTTTTTTCATAACGCCAGAAGGATGCATAAAACCATTGAGTATTTCCAAAGCCCCCGATAAATCATTATTTTCTAAGGAGGCAAGAATATCTCCAAGGCGCCGTTGCAAAACCTTATCTGGATAGCCAGGCGCATTCACAGCAAGCACAGCTTGAACATTGGGAAGCTGGGCTGCCAATATTTGTACCAATGTTCCAGCCATAGAAAATCCCACAAGCACTGCGGGCTCTTTAAAATAGCTTTTAAGTTTTTCTGCCATAAAAGATAAAATGTCTACAGCAGAATAATTGAGAACATGAGAACTCTTAGGAAAAAGAGAAAGCGTATCCAGCAGAGTGACAGGGAATCCTTTTGTTGAACATAGCTTTGTCAATGGAGAACAAAAAACACCACCATCCCAAATTGGCATTACAGGAGAAAGAATAATAATAGGAAGGCTCATTGATCAATTCCTCCCCTTATTTTTAAACATGCATTAGAGCCAGAAATTTTCCCACCCAATATAATGAAAATATGTTGAAACTCTAGGCTCATATTCTCCCCCCATAATAATCGATTTGTTAAACTCAAACTAAGCTTGTAACAAATTTTAAATCCACTCAATCCAGCAACTTAATAAAAAAAATTCATCTAATGTACAGGTGCCCCATTTGTGTAAAACATCAAAAGCATTTCCGCATAATGCTTTCTTTTTATCATTTACTCAGCTTATTTCTGAAGTCATAAAATGACGCGCTTTTTGAATATAAATGATAAAACCAATCATACAACACACAGCTAACAAAGTTGCCATAGCCCGTGGGCTATGACCAGAGATTTTTCCGATAACCGCTGCACTGAGTGCCGCACTTCCTAATTGCAAAGATCCCATAACACCAGAAGCCGCTCCCGCAGCTTTCGGATGCGATGAAATAGCCAACGCTGTTCCTAACGGCAATAAAAAACCATTGCCAAAAGTAAGAACAGCAATAGCCATAAAACTTGTCACAAGGGGCCATGGGCTTAGATACATTTGCAAAGCAAACAGCACACCACCTATCACAAAAATAATGTACCCTCTGCCCACAGTTTTTTCCATAGACTCGCGTTCAAAAAACCATCGCGCCAAAAGATTTCCCAAAATATAGGGAAACGAGACACCAATATAGCTATAACTAATGTGTATCGGTGATAACCCCAAAGTCGTGAGTAAAAAAGGCGACTCCACAATATAAGCAAAATAGGCTGCGTAAGAAAAACACGGAATAAGTGCATAAAAAATAAATTGTTTATTTCTGAAAACGCCTAAATATGCCTTCATCAATCCTATAGGAGAAAAATGCTGCCGTTTTTGAGGGGGGAGAGTTTCGCTTAGCACAAAACAACATAGCAAAATGGTCAAAAATATAAAAAAGCTTAAAAAGATAAAAGTTGCCTGCCAATGAAAAGCCTGTATCAAAAGTCCACCAATGAAAGGTGCAAGTGCTGGCGACATTCCAATAAAAGGGAAAACAATCAAATAAAGTTTTCCAGCCGCTTTTTTATCCAACAAATCATTGATAATTGCACGACTTAAGACAAGTCCCGCACAAGCACCAAGACCTTGCAAAAAACGTAACACAAGAAAAGCGTGAATATGAACCGTATAAATCACACCAAGTGTCGTAAATAACCACAAGAATAAGCCCAATAGAAGTGTTTTTTTACGCCCAAAATTATCACTCAGCGGCCCATAAATGAGCTGTCCAAGTGCCAATGCCAACAAAAAAACCGCCACTGCACTTTGAATTTGAGATTGTGTCACTTGATAATATTGACGCATATCGCCCAGTGCCGGTAAAAAAATATCGGTAGAAATCAATCCTCCCGTCGATAAACATACGATAAGTATAATAAATAGCAAGTTATATTTATGAGTCATAAAGAAAATCACACTTTTTAGGTAGTTATTAAATAGTATTTAATTAAATATAATTATATTTTATGCTTATATATGCAAATAATAATTATTAAAAGTGTTATTATTTTACTTTATAAAAATATTATTTTTCTTATAGAAAGCATTTTATTTTACAAACTTCACGAGCTAAAAAGTTATTCCCTAACTAAGCTCTCCTGTACAAATACTTTGCCGTAATCTTCCGCTGCTTTTTTCATTGATATTATAAGCAAAAGCATAATCTCTCTCTCCACGGCAACAGTCCCACTTTCTATACAATATCCATCAAAGTTGATCGACAAAACGCAAAGCAGAAAAACAATCTCTAACGTCTCTACCCCAAAATCACTATGGTATAAACACGGCGCATAACACAACAATAGCTTGAAGCCCCTATCAACACAAATAATTGTGTAAAAAATCTTGATCTATCCCCTATACCATAAAATATAATGCTTTCTCTGCAAACCAACTCACAACCAAATATATCTTACTCATTTCATAAAACTCTTCATCTAAGATAAATATCAAAAAATTATCGTGTAACATATTAACAAATATGATGTCATAACAATTCAATAAGCTTTTTATTTAACTTAATCCATGATCTTTTATAACACTATGAATTGAACATTACTGATATTTATTTTTATCTTCAAATGCGCCTTCTAATCTCATTTTATAAATATTCTTCCCATAAAAACAGTAACACTTTTATAAAAATAAGCAGATATACCCCCTACTTTATAAGCTAGAAACCAATAAACGATAGTATCCAGTTTTTTTAAATTATTCTCTCTCATGAGAAATTCGATGATAATATGATAATAGTATACGGATAGCCCGCTTTTTTTCAGACATAAGTGAGGTCTTTTGGATTGTATAGCCACATTTTACTTCTCATAACAAACATTTGTTTAAAGTATTTTCCTATTCCTTTTTAGCGGCTCTATATCCCTTTTGGAACATAATTAGCAAAAAGGCATTGTATCTCCAGCATATTCAAGGAGATAAAACATGGAA
>NZ_JBHIRP010000021.1:0-16317 GCF_042197245.1 Bartonella sp. AA18HLJMS
GCACCCAAGCCCATTTCACGGCGCCGACCATGAATGGTATAACGATAAAGCCATTGAGCACCACCATCTTTACGTTTGTGAAGAAGCAAGCCGGCTTGTGACGTGCAAGCAAGTGGTTTTAGTTGATTTCAACATACGCAGATTTGAAATGAGAGAATCCTACGTTATTTGGGATTCTTATTCGATATGAATAGTGCTAAATTATCATTATAAATCAATATGATTGTATCTTTAATAAGAAATAAAAGTTTGTATTTTGGCGTCGAGTAGAACCTCTTTTAAAAGTAATTTCACCGCAAGTAGTATTTCACAAAATTACAATTAAAACAGAAAAATAATTGAAAAATTTTTCTTCTGAGAAGCTGATTTACGCAACAACTATTCTTTATTTCAGCCCAAAAAAATCTTTTTAAAATTACTTGATAAAGCAGAACATTGCATATTTCTTATTGCGATTTAAGTGAAATAGCCATTGAAATCAGGAATAATACTTTTTGAATGAACTTACTAATTAAAATGGAAATTAGCTGAGCACAAGAGTTTTTCGATTTATACCGGTATAGGCTAATTTGTTTTCCAAACTGAATATTGCGTAATACAGTTAAATTGACTTTACAATTATAAATTTGTAAACTTTTTATAAAATACTAATTGTCTTGAATATAAATAAAGTACATAATAACAATATGAGGGGGATATTATGTCATATAAAAAACCGCAGGTGATTGGCACTGTGAACAGTGCAACTTTAACTTGTTATAAACCATTGGTGTGAGATAGAAAAAAATAAAAAAACAGGATAAGAGCGCTGCAGCGCCCTTATCCATTGTATTATTAATAAACAATTTAGGAGGGGAAATGTTTCATATTAATCTCGACGAGAATAGCATAACTAGATTAAATGATTTTTAGACTATTGTGCTTAATGATTCAGTTATAATTTTAATTGATTCAGTTTTTTACAGAATCAGAAAATTGAAACTGTTGCGGCAAAGCTTAATGTAGAGACAGAGATTTTAGCATCAGATTTTTCAATCTTGTTAAGAGAACTAGAAAAGAATGGCTTTCTTTTAAAGAAGGAAAACTTGATTAGTGCGTCAGATTCGATTTTTGATCTTAAAAAATTATGGGTACCTGTAACACCTATTATACATATTATCCAGAATTGCAATAGCCCTTGTATCATGTGCGATTGCTGGAAGATTAAGGAAAAAAATTGGCATACTCCAGAAAGTTTAATACCCTTATTTAGAATGTTGAAAGAAAAAGGAGCTGCCTCAGTGATGCTTTCTGGGGGAGAACCTTTAATGCATCCGAAGCTTAAAGATATTTTATTAACGTTGAATGAACTAGGTCTGCCCGTTGAATTAAATACTAATGGCATCTTATTGCATAAAAATTTATGGATTTCACAGTATGACATAAAAGAAATTGTTATTTCTATGGATTCGACTAGTGTCCAAGGATATTATGATATACGGGGGGCGAATAAATTTGATCGCGTGTGGAAAAACATTGAAACAGTTAAGAATCTTCAACCTCTGCAAAGTATAGGAATAAGAGCGACAGTTACCAAAGAGATTCTAGAAAATATTATTAATTTTATCGATTTTTGTATAAGCAAAGATGTCGATTATATCGGATTCAGCCCGCTCGATACGTTGTCATTTAGTTTTTCTAGAAAAAATAATACAAAGGATCGATCTAAGGCTTTAAGAAACAAAACTCTTCCGCCAAACGCTTCACTTTTTCATTTGAGAGATGAATTATCAAGGAAAGAATCCCCCCTCCAGATTTATATAGATAAAAAGTTCCAAGAAAGGAAAATCTCATGGACGTCACAAAATTTTGTAAATTGTATTAATTATTACTTAGGCGAAAATTCTGCGTACGTTTCGTCGCCGTTAATGTGTTTATTTCCATTTTGATCCTTGGTATTGGACTATAATGGAGATTTAAAACATTGCTTTTATTCAGAAGCTTTTGGGAATCTACAAAATTATGAGGCAATAGATTGGTCTGCTCAAAGCGTTTTAAAATCTTTGAAAGAATCTGGCGCATGTAGCGGATGTCGTGGGAAGGTATTTTGTGGATAAGGTTAAGCAATTTAAGATTTATAGCGTTAGCAAGTCTACTGCTCTAGTGGTTGCTGTTTTACCACTTTTTTTGTCGGAAAAATTGCATTTGTCGCAAGCGGATATTGTTTTAATCGGTAGTTATTTTTTATTGCTTCCTTTGATCTTAGAAGTCCCCTTGGGTTTATTATCAGATGTTTATGGAAGTAAGCGCGTTATTTATACTGGGCTGTTTTTCTTTCTTTGCGGTTTTTTAGCTCTTTTTATGAATTATGCATATTTTGCTTACGCCACTTATTTGTTGTGTATTACATTAGCGGCCGCTTGTTTCTCAGGTGCGGAAGATAGTTTACTCTTTTCTGTAGTACCAAAGCATCGCACACTGTTTTCCGTTAAGTCAGAAGTGGCTGCTGTTACCTATAGTGTGACAACGGTACTTATTTTTTTAGGGGGAATACTTTATTATGTGCATCCTGCATTGCCTGTAATTTTTCAAGTCCTTTCATTAATTTTTGCTATTTTTATGTTTTCAAAACTGACGAAGGGATTAGATAGTTTTCACATCAACGCTCATCCGAGTATTTTCACAGTTATGTGCGCCAGCCGTAAAGAAGTCAAAAACCCTTATCGCTTCACTCTTATTTTTTTAAGTGCAGTTTCAGCTTTTGCTATTTTGGTTAATAATCGAACTGTTTCTATCGCATTTTCTGATTTTTTGCCATTTCAACCTGCTATTTTGGTTTCGATTATTTTTATCATTGGAAATTTTTTTTCAGCAAGTTCCAATATATTGTTTCAGAAGTATTTTTCAAAGTTTCAAAATCCTATTTTTCCCGTCTTAATGATTGGTTGTATGGTAACCATTGCTTTTTTTCTCATGTCATTTCAAATCATTGCGGCTCTTATACTAGGATTTTTACTGCTATGTGTTTTTAAATCTGCTTATCGATCTTACCTGTCGTCTCTTCTTATAAATTCACTGATTGATCCCAAAGCTATCGCGACTGTTTTATCATTTACAGCCATTATTACAGCTGTTGTATCCTTTGCATTCAGTTTTTTATACGGTCATGTTTTTTCAACATTCTGGCAAGCTAATTTGTGGTTGGCAGTGGTTATGGCTGTGATTTTTGGGGTGTCTGCTTTAATTATTTTTGTCAGAAAACAAGAAATCATTTGGTTACAGCCTAAAAATGCACAATCGTCAAAACAACATTTCTTGAAACGCAAGCATCAAGAGTTTTGCTATGGGCAAATTTATCCGGAAGCATCGTGCATTAATGAAAACATCAAGGATGGCTCTTTTCGACAAAGTCTCTATCCTGCACCAAATTTGATAACACTTTGCGATGAAATAGTCGAATGGGAGTTTATCCGGGGTACTGTATTGAGCCAAATGGATTTGCTACATCAAAAGGCGATTATTGATCAAATCAATAAGATCTTTCAAGATCGATTAAGCAAGAATATAATCGTATCACATGGAGATTTACATCCTGATAATATCATTGTTACTTCTGATAGTTCTTTTATGGTAGTGGATTGGGATTTATGTCAAGAAGCCAGTCCGGAATTGGATATCTTAACATTTTTCACCAGTCCAAGATTATCTCTCAATTTAGAAGAACGGATAGACTATATTTCTCATTTGCTGTCTATATCAAAGGATGAAGCTTTACCAATGATAAAAGCGTTTGTGGCTAAAAAAATTTCTGATCTTTCTCTATACCAAAATATTTTCATGAAACAATTAGTATTGGATTATATGAACTTGAATAAGAAACTTCATGGGCGATAATATTGTAATTTGTAATGAAATTTGCAGTGCGGGCTGCAATCATTGTCCGTATTCGATGGAATATATGGTGAGAGATGACGCGTTGCCTGAATCTTTATATACAATAAATGACATAAAATCTGATTTTATTATTCTTTCTGGTGGAGAGCCTTTTGAGCTCGATTATGATTTACTTCATAAATATACTTGTATGTGTCTCATTTGCAAAAAATATTTTCGGATTGCAACAGGGGGGCACATCTATATTCAACCATATTTGAAGCTATTAAAGAGTAATCCGTTCTTTTTAGGGATACAAATAGGCACAGATGTTATTTCAGAGATAAGAAATCTAGACAGTAAAAAATATAAACAAACGTGGGTGCGTAACATAGAATGTATGAAAAAAGATAGCGTACCATATAGTGTGACGATTACTTTATCGGAGAGATTCGATTTGGCAGAAGTGTTAGCTCTAATACGTATCGCTACTCCCGAGTTCATTTTAGTTAATTTTGAAAATAGAAAAAAGTATGAGAATAGATTTCAGTTAAATATGATACGGGATTTTTTTCTGGCTGTGAGATAAAATATGGATATACGCATCAGAGTTTACACCAATAAATATAAACTATCGGATTCTTTTCACAGTTCTTCTGGTGTGTTAGTTGAAAAAACAGAACTGATAATTTTATTTACTGCTCAGGATAAAGTTATTTCGCCCTTTGCTATGGAGTTGCCATTGTCACCTAGTCACGGAGAAATGCCGGACGATTTTATAAAATCTGTAAATGAACGATCAATAAATAAAAGTAAACACTTTGCAAATTCTTTAAGCTATTTCTTTGGGTTGGAAGATTTTTTTAAAAAAGTTGAAATGGCTAAAATTATTAATTCTGGATTAATGAAATCTATTAAAACGATAGGAATAGGTGCAATTATTGATGATGAGATACGTAATTACGATTTGATAAAATTGAAATCATCGAATCAGTATTTGGATGATACAATTGCAATTGTTAATGAAAACAAAAATGTAAAATTTATTATTGATTTCAATGCAAGTATTAATTTTGAGCAGTGGAATTATTTTATTGATAGGATAGATAAGAATAATTTGTTTGGAATAGAACAGCCTGTGAAATTTCCTTCAAAAATTCCAGATTTGGGTTTCTTAAATATCGCTGATGAGACATTCGTGAAATGTGGTTATGAAAAAATTCACGAATATGGCTATAATGCTTTTGTCTATAAGCCATTTGCAAGTAATATTAAAGAATTATATAAGTGTTTTGAGAATAAAAATAACTACGTTGGTATGGTTGGAAGTAATGTTTCAGGCCCTTTAGATTGTAGTTTTTGTAACATCATAAATCATTATATGCCTACCAAATTAGCAGGAAATCGTGCAAGTAATTTTGAAGCGCATCCGTTAAATAATAAAACTGAGGATTTAATGAGAATTCGAGAAAAAAAGATATCTCTCTCTGATGAATTGTTTATTTATCTTGATAAATTTTGCCAAAAGGTATCGGATTTGTATTTTGATATGAATCAATTAAAAGAAATTGCTACAAATATATAGTATTTCCCACTCTGAAGCAGCTATGTTTCGTGAATAGATATAGGACATACCGATGGAAGAACGATATGGTGCTTGTCTCATGTATCGGGATCTTATATACTAAAAGTGTCAAAGATGGTGGCAAAATTGGCTTTGATTTTTTTGATATTAGCAGTAATTTAAGCAGCAACTTGCCTTTTTTATTCAAGATTTTTGATGAGAAAGAATTATAGGTATTTCAGTTTGATGTAACTCAAAATAAGCGAACGGTATTTTTAAGCTTGATGTTTATTATAAAGCTGAGCTCAACCCCAATCAAAACAGTATGGCAGGTGGACTTATTATCTTACTTAAAAGGGGCTAGCTAAGAAGCATACGCTTGTTATTATATCGAATGTTCTCAATTTGCATTCGATTAAACTTACAAATCAAGATGGCTTTTATTCTAATATCATCAATACTGGGCTTTATAGATTAAACATTCAAGTCCAATAATTCGCAGAACAAATGAGCCATGTATCCAAAATGCCAATTACGAGTAATATAAATCCCAATGATATTGTAGCTGATATTCACTTAATACCATCAATACTCCCAAATGACTCCTATTATCGTAAGGTTTTTTTCTTTTTTCTTGAGATCATCACCAACGTCATAAAAATATATTTTACCATGCTGTTGCACGTTTGGATTTTTTACAAACATAGAAATTTCCATAGAGTAGCTCAAGATCCTAAACAAAAATATTAAAATATAATGTTTTTTATTTTTTATTATTTAAAAAATAACATAAACATTGGAATAACTTTCCAAAAGCAACAAAACTCTTTGTAAGAAGAACTCTGATCATTTTCTTTGAAAAAAGAGCAATGAAGAGAATATCACTAAAAAGAGCTTTGAGCGATTGGCTTGAAAAACTCTCAAAAGAGATTTCTCTATTGTGTGGTCCTATGATTTTTCACCAAGGTGAGCTATTCATAGCGTTTTGTAGGCCGACCGCCTTTTGGGTTTTGTCTTCATAAATTTCACGAAGATAGTTGTAACAGCATAAAAGCTCTAAAGTTTGTTAAATAATTCCTTATGTTTTGGATTGGCTTGGCTTAAATGCACCCCACCACCTGTTACAGATCCCAACATGGCTTTTGCTGGTTTCTGATCTGTTTTGCAGCCATTGTCTTTTAAAAAGGTTCTATGAATGGCAAAGGAACCAGCCCCCTTAACAAGAGCAACCAACGCGGGCAGTGTAACCCCAGAGGGGTGTGGACATTTGTCGTAAAAGCGTAAATAAGGAGATAAGTCACACGTGATCCCACGCATGCGTAAATAGATTTCTGCTAAAGTATTTTTGATTGGTTTGCTTTGTTGCCAAATTACTTTTGCTCTCTCTGCTTTCCTTTTTGCTTGTTTGAGATCAGCACAAAACTGTTTTGAGAAAGAAAGCGTCTGATCATAAGCTTTATCAAAAAAGGCTTGTTTTCCAAGCAAGCCAATTCTAATAAGCGCTTGTATGATCTCTCTAAAAGAGCAGCCAGCATAACAAGTGAGTAAAAGACGCCCATCATGTCCATTGGCAAGGGATAAGCTAGGCAGCCTATCATCATGAGCAGGGCAACGGGCTCTTCCATAACGCCCATGCCAAACCCCGCGCAAGGCACGAGTAATACCCCGCGCATTCTTAAAAGAACACATCATTTTAAATCCTATAACATTGCGTCATAGGACGGATTATGCTATCTCTAGATTGATGAGTTTGAGAAAGCCTTGTCCGTCCTTACGTGACAAGGTTTTTTTATGCCGCGTCACTTTGACGTTGCTGTTTTGCTTGCTCGATGACATTGATAAGATCCGATTGTAACCAACGGGACAAAAAACCAAATTTTAAAGGTTTTGGGAGAGAGCCATTGGTTACATGACGGCGGAATGTTGATACACTCATATGAAGCAATTTTGCACTTTCACGGTCTGTCAAAAGAATATCATTTTCTGTCATACTAAAATCCTTTCTATCAAAAAATGGTAACAAATCATAACTATTTATTAACCACATTTTGGTTCATTTAGAAAGATGTTTTATTCATAGAAAACAATATTTTATCATATAATTTCTGATGTGATAATTTATGAGTCTTATTGAGAGAGAATGAGAGAGAAGAGAGAGAAAGTTATCCACAGATCATGGGGTTATGCACCCCATATCTTAAGATTGACCCGTGACATAAGCCGCCCATTTATCCATATAAACACGGCGCTGTTCTAGATAGTCCGTACGACGATAAGCACGCTCTACTTGTCCTCCGACTGTATGACTTAGAATAGTTTCAGCGACTTCATAGGGAGCATCGGTTGTTTCAGCAAGCCAATTGCGTAAACTAGAACGAAAACCATGGGGGCAGGCTTCAAGGTTATTGTCTCTCATATACTTTGACATAACCATAGGTGAAATAGGAGCCCGACTAGAAAAAGAAAAGATGAAATTACTTTTAGAGATACAACGGGCTTGTTCTATCACTTTCATTGCCTCTGATGATAAGGGGACGCGAAATTCTGTTGTAGCATCGCGCTTTCCTTTCATATTTTCAGCAGGAATAGTCCATATATCCCCATCAATCTGATCTTCACGAATATGACGCAAGGGATTGGTACGAACCCCTGTAAGGATAAGCAAACGCAAAGCCAGTTGTGTGGGGTTTGTTGTTTGGCAAAGCGTTTTATAAAAAGCGGGAACATCTTTCCAATCCATTGCAGGTAAGTTTTTGATTTTATGGCGTTGTTTGCCTAAGAGAGCGCGTGCTTTTTCTACTGCTTGTAAATCAACATCTAAACCCAAAGCAGCCGCATGTTTGAGACAAAGATTAAGACGAATGAGAGCTCTACGCGCTGTAACAGCTTTTGTATGCCAGATAGGGGCAATAGTGTTGCGTATCTCAGTTTGTGTAATCTCAGAAACCGGCAGACAACCTAATTTAGGGAGAATATGAAGGCGTAATGGTAAAAACCAATCTCCATCTTTACCATCATTCTTGAGTTCAGCTTTACGACTTTCAAAAGCATCTATGGCAATATCTTTTAAGTAATGGAGATTGCTTATCGCCTCACGCTTTTGTTTATTGCGTTCTTTAATAGGGTCACGACCCTCATGCAAAACAGAACGCCATTGATTTGCCAATTCACGCGCTTTTTTTAAAGAAACGTTTCGCAATGCCCCCAAGCCCATTTCACGACAGCGCCCATGAATGGTATAACGATACAGCCATTGAGCACCTCCATCTTTACGCTTATGAAGTAACAAGCCGGCACCATCGTTATATTTGCCAGCCCCTAATGTTGCGACAGATCTTGCATTAAGACGGTTCATAAGAGCCATTTTAAGTCCTTTCTTATACAAATTTTATCCACACACTCATCCCACTTGCTATGTGCAAACGAGTGGTTTTGATTGATTCAAGATAAACAGATTTGAAATGAGAGAATCCTACGTTATTCGGGACTCTCATTCAACATACAAAACAGTGAATTATCATTATAAATCAATACCTTGTCCAAGGGGGACAACGTTCCACTGCTTCTGGATTAGGGGGAAATACTGATGGCATGCTGTCAAAGCCTGAATCAGGTTATATGTATGTTAAGGATGAAAATGCACTTGGTGGCATACGTGCGGTGCCAATTGCAGGCAGTGGTTCAGAACATAAATTAATTCAAGAACAGAAGGAGGAGGAGCGTAAAAACCAACAAATGCAAATGCGAATTCTGGAAACAGCAGACAGGTCAAATCGTATACTCTCAGCATCTAAAGAATTGCTAAAAACTATTGAGGAACACCCGCATGTTGTTGGTTTCACGGGTTCTATAGGGTCGTTCCTTCCTAATTCTAAGGCAAAAGATTTTGGGCATATGCTCGATTCATTGAAGGCAAGTATCGGGCTTGATGCCTTGAGAAAAGCAAAAGCATTTTCACCAAATGGCGCATCTGGCTTTGGGAATTTGTCTAATATGGAATTGCAAGCATTGCAAAACTCTGTAGCAGCACTGTATCAAGATCTTTCTGCAGAGCAAATGAAGAAATCTTTAAAAACAGTTATTGACACTTTCAATAAATCCAATGCAGCAACGCGCGCAATTCTTTTTGGTGGTGCAGAAGCAACAAACGAGCTCGTTCGAGCCGCCTATGGGCAAGATGCTTATAAGGGAAATCATGCACAGTCAAATGATCCACTAGAAAAACAGATAGAAGCATTGCCGGAAGGCATGTTGTTCGTTGATAGAGATGGACGCATTAAGGAGAAACAAACCAATGGCTGAAGTAATCCCCCCTCTTATTAATCGTAAAAACACAAGAGTCATTGGGCACATAAGTGACTATACACCAGAACAGCTTCAAGAGCTTTTCGCGAAGAATAAGGAAAGGCTAAGTGGTTCTGTTACAGGAAATAATGGTGCAACAGAGGAAACAGAAGAAGATGGTCCACATCCAAGTGTTGCGGGTGCTTTTGGATGGGGAGCTCTTCATGGGTTAACTATGGGCTATGATGATGAAATAGCCGGAATATCAGAAGCGGGTCCTATTGCTTATTGGATGGGAGATAAAGAGGCAGTCAAAAAGTATAATGAAGTGACAAAGCGATGGCGTGATTATCAAAGAGCGGCGAACCGAGATCATTTTTATGCATCTCTTGCGGGGAATTTAACGGGTGCTGCGGCACCCGTAATTGCTTCTGCCCTCTTTCCACCCGCGGCAGGGGCTACTGCTGCTGCTCGTGCGGCAATTGGGGCTGATGTTGTGCTGGGAGGAAGAGCTGGTGTTGCAGGAGCACAAATAACCAGTAAAGCTTTAGCAGCAGGAGAAAGGGCGGTGCAATCTGCTTTAGCTGAGGGTGCGGAACGGGCAGCGGCAAAAGCTGCAGGTGAAGCAGCAATGAAAGCAGTAGCAAGTAAAGAGGCGGCAAAATTTAGCTTGGGGCGTGCAGCAAAAACTGGAGCCATTTATGGTGGAATAGCAGGCAGTGGTGAAGGGGAAGGGCTTGCAGATACTCTAGTGTCTGCTGGGTTTGGTGCAGGGTTAGGCGTTGCAACACCATTTGTGGCACATTCTGCTTTAAAGGTTACACCTTTTGTTACAAAACCATTCAAAGTAACGGCTTCTGGTGTTAAGAAAACATCTGCTGTTGTCAAAAAAACAGCTGAGAAATTGTTTGGTAAAACTGAACCAATAACACAAGGTGTAGAAAAAGAAGCATTTCAGATAAGCGATAGAGCGCTTAGGGATGTAAGCCAAACTTTAGGGGATGAAGGTGTTGATAAACTTGAAAGAGCATTAAAACAGCGAGGTCCTGATTCAATGATTATTGATCTTCATGATGAGCTTGCTAAAAGAGCTTTTAAGGCAGCAAAAAAAGACCATGATACATATTCGCTCATAAGTAATCGTTTGGGAGCTAGACAAGATGCGAGTGCACTGCGGGTAAAGGATGCGTTGACAGATGTGATGGGTCCAAAAGTAGATACGCTTGATTTAAAGCAAGAGATTATCAAACAAGCACAGAACAAGGCTGAACCATTTTATGAGAGGGCGAAAGCTTCTCCCATTTCTAATGCTGTCAGTAAAGATTTATCGCGGTTGCAAGAAACTCCTGCCTTCCAAAAAGCCTATAAAAAAGCAATTGCGCAAATGCCAAATGAAGCGGATGCAACAGTTATAGGGAGCAATGGATATCCAAAGCTGAATATGCGAATTTTACATAAGATGAAAGAGGTTTTGGATGATCAAATTAATTCTGCGCGCATCAAAGGAAAACAAGGATATGCGCGAGATTTGACTCTGTTCAAACAACGCATTCTGGACGTTTTAGATACGTCCTCTCCAGATTATGCTAAAGCACGGAAAATTTATTATGACGAGCGTACTATTGGTGATGCCCTCGAGCAGGGAGAGCAAGCACTGAAGAAGAGCGTTAATCTCGACACAATTAACAGTCAACTTTCGGATTTTGGGTTGATGGAAAAAGAGGCTTTTCAAAAAGGTATACGGTCGCAACTAGAACATGCGGCAGGCAATGCACAGAATTTTGACCACAATCTTTTGAGTTTGTTTGACACGCAAAATGGTCAAGAAAAGTTGCAGCGTATTTTTGGCGAGGATAAAGCTAAGCAACTTATGAAAGTGTTGCGACCAGAAGTGGAAAGAACAAAGCTTTTTGCACGCTTGCCAAACCATATAGGTGAAGTGGAAGAGAGGGGGAAACAACAGACTATGGGTATAGGAAAGATTGCTTTCATCAAGGCAGTTGTAAAAAATTTCGCAAGAGAATTTGGACGCAAATTCTCAAGCGTCCATAAGGATACTGAGAGAGATATTGCAGCGCTTATAACAGCGCGGGAAAAAGGAGATTTTGGGTTAGCAAGAGAAAAAGCCATTGAATTAATTAAGAAGTTTCATGAAGCAGAAAAGAAACGCTTAATAACACGAGAAAATTATACGAAATTCATTAATTTTGTTGGCATTATTTTGAATAGCAGCGTTGATAGAACGGTTATAAACTAATGATCAATTTTCATCCTAAAGTGAAGCGTGCTATCTCACAGGCAGCACAAAAATATGGTTTACCAGAAAGCTTTCTTGAACGTGTTGCTATGATAGAAAGTAATGGTAATCCAAATGCAAAAAATAAGAACAGCAGTGCAGGGGGGCTGTATCAATTTCTCGATTCAACAGCAAAACACTATCAACTGAATGACAAGTTTGATCCCTTTCAAGCAACCGATGCTATGGCACGGTTAACGAAGGATAATACGCGTTATTTAGTCACAGCATTAGGCAGAGAGCCATCAGAGGCAGAGCTTTACCTCGCACACCAACAAGGACCAGCAGGGGCAGTAAAGCTTATCAAAAATCCACATATTCCAGCAAGCCAGCTTTTAGGTCGACAGGCAGTCACACTCAATGGTGGCAATATGGAAGCTACAGCAGGGGATTTTATGAATCATATTTATGGGCTTTACAATAAAACGGGAGATGCTTTGAAGAGAACGATACAGCAAAACCAAAGCAATGGACAAGCAGCACCAAACGAGGTGGGTCCTTTGCGTGGGTTTGAGAGGCTTCAAAAGACACTTCAAGGTAATCAAGTGGGTCAAGGTGATCAAGGGGGCAACCAATTGATGGCATATGACACGCCATTCCCAAACAGAATGATGGCACCTGAAAGCAGAGACAATTTAACAGGACAGATTATGGAAACCACACCATTGCAAGCACAAGGTATTGATGCAGGTGCTCTTAAAAAGGGCTTTTCCGGTTTGCTTCATTTAATGAGAGAGAATGGAGAACGACAAAAACAGCAGGCACAGATGGTACAGCAACAAATGTTACAGCAACCAGTCATGGCGGGTTTCTCACAATCGACTGGGGGACCGACAGATTTAACACCTCTTATTGATCCTTCTAGGCGGCAATCTGTTGGTTCCTATGGGCGGCAAAAAGAAGAGCAATTGCGCGAAGAGCTATTAAGAAGAACGGGAGCTTATCATGTCTGATATTTATGACTGGTCACTCACAGCTGATCAAAATGCGAATTCCGATAGTATCATTAATTGGGCAGAAGGGCAGCCGCCTAGTTCTGTTAATGATAGTGCGCGGGTCATGATGCAGCGTATACGTGAATATCTTGCCGATAATGGTGGTTCTCTTGACTCAAAGTTTATTGTGAATGGAAAGGAACAAACAACATCAATCACGTTGACGACGGTTTCGCCAATAGCAAAATATAAAAACGATATCATTATCCGCTTTAAGGCGCGTGGTATAAATATTGGTACGACAACAATAAACATGAATAATATAGGAGCAAAGCCACTCTATAAAGCCACCAGCACGGGAATAGTATCATTGACAGGTGGTGAGTTACAAACAAATGGTATTTATGAAATAGTCTATAATGATGGCGTATCAACAAAAGGTCTTGATGGCTGGTATCTTTTAAACCCTACCCCCATTCCACCACCGAAGGTCGAAACCTTTCCTTGTGGTTTTATTGCGACCTTTGCTATGCAAGAAGTCCCAAACGGCTGGCTTTTATGTGATGGCGCTACTTATGAACGCAAGGATTATCCGCAATTATTCAAGGCGATAGGGGATAAATGGGGAAAAAACAGCGATACAACCTTTAAAGTTCCAGACTTTAGAGGAATGTTTTTGCGCGGCTTTGATAATGGGCGCGGTTTAGATCAAAATAGAGACTTCGCAGAGGTGCAAAAAGACAGCATTAAATCTCATACACATGCTTGTACCATTGAAGAGGCAGGTCAACATACGCATAAGCATGATTATTCTATGGTTACAAGAGTTGGTCAAATAGGTGGCAGAAATCCTGCTTTTGGTAATTCATATTATACAAAAGATACACAACCTGCTGGAGTGCACACGCATAAGGTAACGATTTCTTCAACGGGCGAGGCAGAAACACGCCCTGTTAATGTACCGGTTGTTTATGCCATAAAATCGTGAGTTTTTCAAATGATCAATAATCCGTCTGCTATTGATGATATTGCGGACGCGGAGCAAATCCGCGTCCTTTTTTATGCAAGCAATCGAATGGTTCATGCACCCTTAAATAAGGTACTTGATCTCGTCAAAAGCGACATACAGCATGATCTTTTAAGCGCTTTGGCAGAATATAAAGAAGCGACAGATCAACGCATAGAGATCATGCAAAAACTTATTGATGAATTGCAGTCCTCTCTCTCACACAACAAGACAACGAACTGATTAAGGAATGAAACGCGATGCCATTACCCTATCACACACATATATTTAAGCTTGAACCAGCAACAAAAGAAGAAGTCAAAGAAGGTGTTTTAGATAGTAAGGCTCTTGCACCTGTTTCAGTGGGGAGTGCAGCAGCTTATGAGGTAGAATATTTTGCAACCGCTGCTCAAGGAAAAAAGGCTGATGATGCTATTGCAAAGAGAGATATTGGAGCTCTTGCTTACAAAAATAAGGTCACAATTCACGATATTGAAGCAAGTGGTGAAGCGCATGAGAATGCGATTTTATCAGGCGCTGGCTGGGTAAAAATATCGCCTTTAGGGATTGGCGATATGAAGGCTGCTACATATGATCCCGACAATGTGGGGGCAAATGCATTTTCTATGGAAAATATGCACGAGGGTCCTACCAAAAAGATCTTAACCATAGAGGAAAGATCAAAGCTACGATGGTTGAGTTCTACGCAGCCAACGATGGAAAAATGGCGGAGGGGAGATGAAGGTGTTTATTATCCCATATCTCCGGTAGATCTCAAAAATACCATTCGTTATTTTGTAGGCTCAAAGTCTTTTGGTATGTCAAAATCAGTTTATGATCCAGATAAAATAGAAAAAGATGTATTTGATATGGAGAATATGAAGGAAGGGAAAAAGCATCTTATCTTAACTCCTCCAGAACGTGCACAGATTGCAAAAATTGATAAAGTTGAAGATGTTGCACAACAAGGGATTCATGTTGCAAGTGAAGCGAAGAACGTTGCAGATAGTGCATTAAGAACAGCAAATGATGCAAAAGCTTATGCAGTAGATGCAAAAAAAACGGCTGAGACAGCACAAAAAACGGGAGACAGTGCAAAAGCTGAGGCAAATATTGCGCAAACAGCAGCCGATAAAGCGCAAGATACAGCACATAGTGTACAGAAAAAAGTTGATCTCATTCAACCTCTTGGCAAACAAGACTGGATTGATGGCACAAAAACAGTGGATGCACTTATCTCACCAGCCAAACTGATGGCTTCAATCAAAGCAAATAGTAGCAATAGCAGCGGCGGTAGCAACAATGGTGGCGGGGTTAGAAAACCTGTTGAAATTCTGATGACAGAAAGCGGAGATATTCCATTGCCTGATGGTATTACTGCTGACACCGATATCGAAGTATGGGCTTGGGGCGGTGGAGGTGGTGGCGTTAAGGATGGCGGCGGCGGCGGCGGTCAATGTGTGCATGTTAAAATGAAAGGTTCTGATTTAGATAAATTAAAAACAGCTTACATTGGTCGTGGTGGTAAAGGTAATGACAGTAACATTTTGTGCAATGGTGGTAGAACAATGATCAAAGGGCTTGTTACAGCAGAAGGAGGATATTCCGTTTCCATGACTCTCGTTAACTTTGGAGGGAAAGGCGGCGATGGAGGAGGAAACAGGGAGGGCAGCAGTGGTGAAAGCTTTATTTTTTCTGGTGGTAATGGTGGAGGGAGTGGAATAGACGGCAAGAGAGCTGGTACTGGTGGAAGTTCTTTTCTTGGCGGCGGCGGCGGCGGTAAATGTAAGGGTTCTATCATGGGGCAGGGTGGTGAGAGTTACAAAGGTGGTAACGGTGGTAGAGGTGGTAAAGAATGTGGCGGCGGCGGCGGTGGATATTTTGATGGGAAACACGGAAGCGACAAAATTGGTGGCGACGGCGGTGATGGAGCAGTACTCATAAAGGTATATTTATAAGGTGAATTGAACAATGGCACGGAAAATAAGTAAAGATTGTTTATACTGTTTAAAAAAGTGGGAAGGTTTGCGCTTGCAGGCTTATCAAGATGCTTCTGGCATATGGACGATTGGTTATGGTCATACGAAAAAAGCCGGTCAACCAACAGTTGTTGAGGGTATGGTGATTACAGAAAAAAAAGCTGAAAACATGCTTTTAGCAGATTTGCGGCAATATGAGAGGGCGGTAGAAAAAGCAGTTTGTGTGAATTTAAGCGACGAGCAGTTCGGCGCTCTTGTTTCCTTTTGTTATAATGTGGGTATTGCAGCTTTCCAAAACTCTACATTGCTTAAAAGGCTTAATCGGGGGGATTATGAAGCGGTACCAACCGAATTGCAGAAATGGACCAAAGCGGGAGGCAAACGTTTACAAGGTCTCGTAC
>NZ_JBHIRP010000022.1:0-15878 GCF_042197245.1 Bartonella sp. AA18HLJMS
ATTCTCAAAAGAGAACTTTGGCGTAAAAATACACAAAACAATACAGATTGCCCCCGCTTTGCACTATTCATGAAGCATGATTTAAAAGAACTTCATGGAACCGCTAATAAATCCACTCAAAACAGCCACTGCCCTATAACGCTTTTAACAAAAGCACATGCCTCTGTGACCCAAAAAGTGACATCCAAAAACTGCTTTATTTTACAAAAACCACTTTATTTTAACTGCTGAAGATCTCTCCCCCACATTTCTATGGAAAAACCTCTAAACAAAACTGTTTAGCCCGTCAATGGTTAATACATCAATATCCCCAGTTTAATGCTACAATATATTTATCAATAATTAGAGATAAATTCACTCTCCAGCTCCTCTAAGCCACTCAACACGCATATAAACGAGACATCATCCTATCAAGCACATCCTGTCGTCAAAAACCATCATAGAAAACAATAAGAAATCTCTTTTAAAACTTTCTACTCAAATAGGCAAAACTCTCTGTACAGCGCATTAAGCAACCTTTCTCCAAAGATAATGATCTAAACAGAAGAGTTTTGTCCAGTGCTGTCAGTGTTGTCAGTTCTTTTTAGAGCCTATATTATTTTTTTAAATGAGAGAAAATTAAAAACATTATATTTCAATATGTTAGTATTTTAATGATACAACCTATATCGACAATACAACCTTAAATACAATCCATAATATATATTTGTCAGTTTGTGTCAGAAAATTAAACTGACAAAATAGACTATTTTAGTGACTCATAAAACCTATCAAAATACTCATTATGATATCTTAAAAGCACATAGTTCATTTGTCTTGATGAACACGTGAAACGAACAGCAAAATTCACTATTTTGCTGATTTTACCTCATGTCATAGGCTGTGGATAAGTAACCTTTAATAAAATTTCTTTTTAAGCAGGTTGTGGGTCTTTAGCACCCTTTTTTTATTTTATTATTGCTATTTGTTTTAAATAGATCTAGCAGATTCTATTTAAAGTTTTTTGACATCGATAGATCAACGCTTATAAAGCGGTGGGGTTTTATTATAAATGCTTCAATCTCATAACAAACCACTGACATTACGCTCTCTGTTACAATCCTACCGTGATCATACAGAAAGTGCGCGCGATAGAGGAACTTCTTTTGAAAAGTTTGTAATTGCTTATTTGACGCAAGACCCTCTACAATGCCAAGAATATGAAAAGGTTCAAACCTATTGTGAATGGGCAAAAGAGCATGGGGAAGATGGGCGTGATATTGGCATTGATCTGGTTGCTAAAATTCGTGATGAAGAAGGATATGCCGCTATTCAATGTAAGTTTTATAGTGCAAATCATCAGATCAAGAAAGAAGATATTGATAGCTTTATTGCTGCCTCGGGAAAAAAGATCTTCACACGCCGTATTCTGGTTGATAGCACCGAAGGTAATTGGAGTAACAATGCCGATCTCACCTGTGAAGGACAAGGAGTCCGCATTCAACGGATTAATCTTTTCGATCTGGAAAACAGTCAAATAGATTGGTCAACCTTTGAAAGCAAAGGGGAAGCTACTCTTAAGAAAAAAGAAGCGAAAAAGCTTTTAGATCATCAACAAGAAGCGCTTAAAGCTGTTTGTGACGGTTTACAAACAGCAGACCGTGGCAAGCTGATTATGGCGTGTGGAACGGGAAAGACCTTTACCAGTCTGAAGATAGCAGAAGCTCTTGCTGGTCAAGGTAAACGTGTTTTATTCCTTGTCCCCTCTCTTTCTTTAATGTCACAAACAATAAGAGAATGGACAGCAGATACAGCAATACCCTTGCGTTCCTTTGCGGTGTGTTCTGATACACAAGTTGGCAAGCGTCGTAAAGCCCAAGATGATGCTGCCGAACTCGATGTCTCGGATCTCGCTCTACCAGCAACAACAGATTCTCAAAAGCTTGGAGAAAAAGCCAATAAGGTTTCTCCTGATGCCATGACAGTGGTCTTTGCTACCTACCATTCGATTCAAGTGATTTCGGATGCGCAAAAGAAATATGCTTTACCGGAATTTGATCTGATCATTTGTGATGAAGCACACCGTACCACTGGAGCTGTGTTAGGAACAGACAAGAGTGAATCTGAGTTTATCAAGGTTCATAATAATAGCCTTATTCGGGGAAAGAAACGTCTGTATATGACAGCAACCCCTCGTATCTTTAGTGATAATGCCAAAAAACAAGCTAATGAGATTGATGCCGTTCTGGCTTCTATGGATGATGAAGAGCTTTATGGAAAAATCCTTTATTCTTATAGTTTCTCCCATGCTGTAAAAAATGGACTTTTAACGCCTTACAAGATTATCGTTTTAGGTGTTGATGAAGGAGAAGTGAGTAAATCTATCCAGCATCTGATGACAGATGAGAATTATGAACTTATTCTTGATGATAGAACAAAGATCATGGGTTGTTATCAAGCTCTTACCAAAATGGATCTGAAAATTGATCTTGGAGATGATACAAGACCCATGCATCGGGCTTTGGCTTTTTGTAGAGATATTGATACTTCTGAACGCATATGTAGAACATTCAACGATGAAGAAGTTAAGAAAGATTTACGTGATCTTCATGAAAACCATAAAAATATTCCCCCTCTTAACTGTCAAGTAGATCATATTAATGGAAAATCTGGTGCCAAAAACCGTACGATAAAACTTGATTGGTTGAAAGAAGATGCGGGTGAGAATGTCTGCCGTATATTAACCAATGTACGCTGCCTTTCAGAAGGTGTTGATGTTCCTTCCCTTGATGCGGTTATGTTTTTACACCCGCGTAAAAGCCAAGTGGATGTGATACAAGCAGTGGGACGTGTGATGCGTCGTGCAAAAGGCAAAAAGATGGGCTATATCATTTTGCCGGTTGGTGTTCCTGCTGGTGTTTCACCAGAAGAGGCATTAAAAAACAATAAGAGATACAGTGTTGTCTGGCAAGTTCTCAATGCTTTGCTTGCCCATGATGAGAATTTTAGTAAAACCCTTAACCAGATGGTCTTAGGACAAGACGTAAGCTCTATCATCGACATTGTTACAGTTTCTAAAAAGACCGAATTAGAGAATGTCACCACGGTTATTGACGAAATCACGCTTCACGAAAAATCAGAAAAATCCGGACTTTGTATTGGGACACAAGCTCATGAACCGCAACATAGTCATAGCGTAACAGGAAGATTACCCTTTTTTGTTGAGTTTCCCAATGCTCTCAAAACACTGATTGTTAAAAAATCTACTATGAGTGATTATTGGGGCATTTGGGCGAACAATGTTGCTGAGATTGCACAAAACCATATCACACGCCTTCAAACTCTGCTTTCTGATCAAACAAGCGGAGCTTATCATGCCTTTGATGCGTTTTATAAGGAATTAAAAAACAACTTAAACAGTGAGATAAAGCAAGAAGAAGCGATTGAGATGTTAGCGCAACATCTTGTGACGCGTCCCGTGTTTGAAGCCTTGTTTGAGGGCAATGAATTTGTACAAAACAATGCCATTTCGCAAGCAATGGAAAAAATCTTAACAGAACTCGATAAAACCAATATTGAGGAAGAATCCAAAGAATTACAAGAGTTTTATGACAGCGTAAAGTTCCGTGCCTCTGGCATTACCGAACCACAGGCAAGACAAAATCTTATTATCAAACTTTACGAAGATTTTTTTACCAAGGCGTTTAAGAAAACCACGGATAGGCTTGGGATTGTTTATACCCCCGTTGAGGTCGTGGATTTTATCATTCATTCTGTTGATGATGTGTTGCGTAATGAGTTTGGAAAAAGCTTGGGGTCACGTGGAGTTTCTATTCTTGACCCTTTCACTGGAACGGGGACCTTTATCACAAGGCTTTTACAATCAAAGCTCATAAAACCAGAGGATATGGAATATAAGTTCCGTCATGATATCCATGCCAACGAGATTGTCTTACTAGCCTATTACATAGCAGCCATTAACATTGAATCGACTTATCATAGTTTGAAGAAAGGAGAGTATATTCCTTTCAAACATATTGGTTTAACCGATACATTCCGGATGCTTGAAAAACAAGATCTGATGAGAGGTTTACTAGAGAAAAACAGTGAATATTTAGAACTTCAGAAAAACCTCAATATTGAAGTTATCTTTGGTAACCCTCCTTATTCGGTAGGTCAAAAGAGTGAAAATGATAATGCAAAGAATACTCCCTATCCCATATTAAATAAACGTATTAGTGAAACTTACGCTTCTCAATCTAAAGCAAATCTTAGGCAAGCGCTTTATGATAGTTATATTCGTGCTATCCGTTGGGCTAGTGACCGTATTGATAATGCTGGGGTAATTGGGTTTGTGACAAATGCGGGTTTTGTAGATACTAAATCCATGGATGGTTTACGAAAATGCCTCGTTGAAGAATTTAGCAGCCTTTATATTTTCCATTTACGGGGTAATCAACGAACTTCTGGAGAACTTTCTCGAAAAGAAGGTGGTAAAATTTTTGGTTCTGGATCTCGAGCCCCTATAGCGATTTCCGTTCTCGTAAAAAATCCAAATGCACAACAGCGTGGTAAGATATATTTTCGTGATATTGGAGATTATCTCACGAGGCAAGAAAAGCTTACGATAATCGAGTCCCTTGGTAGTATTGATGGCATTACACGAAGTAAACAAGGTTGGAAAATAATTATACCGGATAGGCATAATGATTGGCTTGGTCAACGTGATGACAATTTTAAAGCATTTTTATCCATAGGTTATAAAAAAGGGCATGGTAAAAAGCTTTTTAATACTTATTCCTGTGGTATTTCAACCAATCGTGATGCTTGGGCATATAACTCAAGCCGTGAATCTTTAGCAAAAAACATGAGTTATATGATTGCTTTCTATAACAGTGAAGTAGGACGTTTTAACAATACCTATCCACATACTGAACGTAAAGTACGTGTAAAGGTTGTAGATGATTTTGTCGATACAGATGAAAGCAAGATAAGTTGGAGTAGTAGTCTGAAAGAAGAGTTTGTAAAAGGAAAGTTTTTTGAATTTGAAACTACATGCCTCATTCAAAGTATTTATCGTCCATTTACGCAGCAATGGCTTTACTATAGTCGTATTTTTAACCATAGAGTTTATCAAATGCCCTGTATATTCCCCATGGGAAAAGCGGTTGAAAATAAAGTAATAGCAGTTACAGGTATAGGAGCAAAAAAAGACTTTTCTGTACTTATGACTAAAGATATACCTAACTTGGATTCAATAGAAAAAAGTCAATGTTTTCCACGTTATATTTACGAAGACACTAGGGTTGCAAAAAGTAAAGGTGAAAAACAGTCATATTTGTTTGCAAATGCTACAGAAGACAGCAAAACAGCTGATTTACAGAGGAGTGATGCCATTACGGATGAAGGTCTAGACTATTTTAAAGCAGCTTATCCTAATGAAACCATAACAAAAGATGATCTATTCTATTACGTTTACGGTTTGCTTCATTCGGAAGATTATCGTGCTCGTTATGCTGATAACCTCTCTAAAGAACTGCCTCGTATCCCTTGTGTAAAGAGTGCTGGTGATTTTTGGAAGTTTGTAACAGCAGGACGTGAATTGGGTCATTTGCATGTGAATTATGAAACTGTAGAACCTTATCCTGTGACCTTTAAAAAGGGTAATCCAAAACAGACAGAGATCTCTAATCCCGAAAAGTTTTATTATGTAACTGAAATGAAATTCGCAAAAATTAAGAATAGTAAGGAAAAGGATAAATCAACTGTTTTTTACAATAGCAATATCACAATAACAGATATCCCTCTTGAAGCTTATGAGTATATCGTCAATGGCAAGCCCGCTCTTGAATGGGTTATGGGGCGTCAATGTGTTAAGACTGATAAAAAGAGTGGTATTGTGAATGATGCCAATCGCTATGCTGTTGAAACCGTTGGCAACCCTGCCTACCCTCTAGAGTTATTTCAAAGGGTTATTACCGTAAGTTTAGAAACAATGAAGATTGTTAAGAACTTACCCAAATTGGTATTAAGAGAAACTGAATAACTTATAAAGATGCTCATATAATGGGTATGATAAACGCATAAGGGGTATAGAGCTTATAACTATAATCTATACCTCTTTTGTTAAGTTGATTAGATACAATCCTAATATGCGTTATTCTAAAAATAAGGCTTTGTACTTTTAAATACTCTTATTTGGATTGCCTTTAAAAGATTAAACCGTAATCTAAAATGATAGCTTTATCCTTTTCAAAAGCTTTGTTTAAAGAGGGTTATGTATATTCATTTTCTTATATTACTTATAGGTTTTGAATGTTTCTACCCCTCCCAAAACCCTTACAAAACATAGAGCATTAGTTGAATTTATAGGTTGTACTATTGATATAGGTTGTTTTTTGAAAAATTGATAAAAAATAACATATTGAAATATAATGACTTTTATTTTTTATTGAAAAATATGTAAAGGGGGGCGTAAAAAGCACCTCCAAAACTCATAACCATAATGGTCTTGATAGCATTTATTATGATTATAATCCCTTTCTTTTGAAAGGCTTTAAAAGATCACATACTCTCATAAGACATGTTTTAATCATTCACTAAATGATCACTTTTGTCGATTCAATGTACTGACATAAACTGACAAATATATATTTACAGTTGTATTTATTTGTTATGGCTGTTTTAATAAGTTGTATTTTGAAAAATTGATAAAACTTAACTTATTGAAATATAATGATTTTAATTTTCTCTCATTTAAAAAAAATGATATAGGTTCTAAAAAGAACTGACAAAAATGACAAAAGTTTATTAAAAGGGATTTTGCTCATCTCTATAATTATCAGTTTCTATTGAGATGTTTTCATAACAGTCTATAAATCGTAATTATCCTATTTATCATTTCTCTTATGAACATGAAAAATGATGCCATGGCTATAAAGAACATAACAACTATAGAGAAAGCAAAAATGCAAATGAAAGCATTTGTTTATAAAGACAGTCCCTATAAAGGCTGTTAAGTCTAAAATGTATTATTAAAAGAAATTAACAGAAATCTTAAAAGCCATTTAGTGACAAAATTGATAGGTTATAAAGTTTAAAATACGCATAATGAGAGCGTTTCTAAATATTATAAATGTATAGATTCAGAAAATAACGCAATCGTTTAATAAAACCTATAATATAGCTTTAAAAGCACATAAATATAAAAGAAGCAATTAATAAGCATAAGATATTATCAATACACAACGTATTTAAAAAATACAAAAAAACATCAAAAAAGTTTATAAATTAATTGACAATAAATACGTATTTTGTTACATAAATAACCAAGTGATGAAAACACTTTCGAATAGCGAATAGGTTGCGAAAAAACCTTTTCCATTTCTTTTAAAACACTGACTATCTTTTATGCTGTGATTAGCATATATAGTGATTTTGTCGGGTGTAGCTATGCCATACAATACCCTTATGGGAAAAGCATAGCAACGGACTATTCGCCGTGTTTTCAGCACCCGATGCTCTTATAGGGTGTCAATTGAAAACTAATTTACGAATAGGTGTAAAAATGAATTCTATTGTTAATACAGAAAAAACATCTCCAAAATACGAATTTATTGATGATTGTGAATATATTGATGGTCATTTCTTAACTCGAATTAGAGCCTTAAGAGATTTTGATGATGTCAAAAAAGGCGATTTAGGGGGGTATATTGAAAATGAAAGCAACTTATCTCATGAAGGTAATTGCTGGGTGTATAATAAAGCTCGGGTCTTTCAAAATGCACGCGTCTTTGGAAATGCTAAAGTAAAAAGCTTTTTTGTTGATGTCTATGGTAATGCTCAAATTTATGGGAATGCTATTTTTGAAGGTATGACATTAAAGGACAATGCAAAGCTGTCTGGTAATGCGCATGCTAACAACGCCGTTGTAATTGAAGGCAATGCACAAATTTATGATAACGCCCGTGTCACTGATCATGCTCATATTTCCGATAATGCTGTCATTTGTGATGATGCTCATGTCGGAGGCAATGCAAAAATAAGTGGCTCTGCTTACATTTGTGATGAATCACGTGTTTTTGATGATGCCGTTATTTGTGATGCTCTTATCTCTGGTTCTTCATATATTCATAGCAATGCCTCTTTAACAGCTAATGAAGATATCTGTGATGATGCATATCCTGAGTTTGGTAGCGAAGATGATTATTATCGTCATGAGTATTATGCTGATTTTGAAGGGTATTATGGCGATGATAATGACAGCGAATATGAAAGTGATGCTGCGTAAATGACACGCGCGGGCGCGGCGGGGGCGCCCTCCTTTAAACATCTCATTTAAAAATTTAAATCTCTATAAAGGAATTGTGCTCATGCAAAAGAAGTTTGCACTCACAAATGAAACGCGTGTAATTAATAATCATACCCTTTATCGCATTAAAGCATTAAAAGACTTTGCTGATGTTAAGGCTGGTGCCTTGGGTGGCTTTATTGAAAAGGAAGATAACCTCTCTCATGATGGCAATTGCTGGGTGTATGATGAGGCTCTTGTGTTTAAAAATGGTCACGTTTATGAAAATGCAAGAGTTTTTGGCAATGCTGTCACTTGTGGTCATATCTATGGTCATGCGCGGGTTTATGACAATGCTATCATTGCTGGCTATGTTTATGATAATGCCCATGTTTATGGCAATGCTGTTATTTCTGATAATTCCCATGTTTATGGTAATGCACATGTGTATGGCAAGGATATTATTTATGATAATGCCTATGTTTATGACAATGCTAGGGTTTATGAAAATGCTCGTATAGCAAATAACGTACATGTTTATGAAAATGCCAATATTCATGGCATTGCTGTTATTCGTGAAAATGTCGGCGGGTCTACTAAAATAAAAACCTATACTGAACGTCTCTCTCCTTATGGTGAATTAGAGATTGTCTGGGTCTAATTAATAAAGCAGCGGCGGGCGCGGCGGGGGCGCCTGCTTTCTAAGCAAATTTTCCATTTCAAATTTTAGAAAACGTTTATCACATTAGATTGTGAGGGTACTCCTATGTGCAAAAAATATGAATTAACCAGTGAAATTAAAAAAATCAAACATGCACTTACTCGAAATATTATAAATCTTTATCGCATTAAAGCTTTAAAAGATTTTGATGATATAAAGGCGGGGTCTTTAGGCGGCTTTATTGAAAAGGAAGCTAATCTATCCCATGATGGCAATTGCTGGGTGTATGATGAGGCTTGTGTCTACGGTCATGCAAGAGTGTATGATGATGCAAAAATACGCCATTTTTCTCAAGTCTGTGGTCAAGTTTATGGCAACGCTGAGGTCTATGGAAAAGCTTTTATCTCTCAATATGCTAAAGTTTATGACCATGCTTTTGTCTATGGCAATGCTCATGTTTATGGCAATATTTATGGGTATGCTCATGTGAATGGTAGTGCCCGCATTCTTGCTGATGCTCATATTTATGATCATGCGCATGTTTCTTATGATGCTACGGTTTTTAGTTATGCACGCGTTTATGGTCATGCCAAGGTTTCTGGCTCGGCTTGTATTTATAGCCATGCAAAAGTTTATAATTATGCTGTTATTAATGGTCGTGCAAAGATTTATGGCAAGGTTTATGGGAATGCTTATGTGAGTGGCTCTTGTGAGATTTATGGCTCTGTTTATGGCAATGCTAAAATCTCATATTGTGCAACGATCTGGGGGCGTGTTTATGGCAATGCAAAAATCAATAAAAAAAGCAAAGTAAGGTTGGTTCCAAAAAAATGTGAGGTGTATGAAAGGGATAATGTTGTCAATATAACTGATAAAACAGAATAAAGAACGGCGTGGGGGGCGTGCTTTCTTTATGGTGTATAAACGCATATAAAATGCATTGCTATAAACATATCATAAAAGAGAGAGTAACATAAAAAAAGCCGTGTCAAATGATATGACGCGGCTTTCAAATAGCGTTTCTTATTGATTAAAATGAATCATCCACAATGGAGTAATGAATGCATATATACAAAACGTATCATATTGCAAGCGCTCTATGAGAGATATGAAAACTTATCAAAAGAAACGTAAATGTGCGTATGATCTTTAATCACTCATTTGAATGAGAGAACCTATAAACGCTTGTTATGGCTATCAAACGTATCAAACAAATCAAAACGCTCGGTAGCTTTATCAATCCAATTAAAAGCAAATGCATATTCAATAAATATCTGCAAAAAACGTTCTTTTTACATTTGGAAGCGTTGGTTTTTACAAAGCAGCTTTTCATAAAACAAATAAACAATTATGGTTTTTTGTTACCATTTTTATCAAGTCAATTTTATTAATAATAGTTATTAAAAAATCACAAAATTAGAATAGCCACTTGAAAATATACCCATATGAGTATATTAATAATCATGAGTAAAATAAAACGTATCATATGGCTTGGTTCTTCACTCAAAGATATAAAAAGTCTTCCTGATCTTATTCAACAAAGGATTGGTTATGCTCTTTATCTTGCTCAGATAGGAGATAGAGGAGAAAATGTTAAGGTTCTCAAGGGGTTTGGATCTGCCAATGTTCTAGAAATTATTGAACGCGATATTCAAGGAACTTATCGCGCTGTTTATACGATACAATATAAAAAATCTCTTTATGTGTTGCATTGTTTTCAGAAAAAATCGACCCGTGGCATTGCAACAGCAAAACCAGACATTAATCTGATTAAAGAACGTCTCAAGTTAGCAGAACAATTAGAAGGGAATTAAAATGATCAATGTTTTTCACGGTAGTTCCAATGTTTATGCGGATCTTGGCTTTTCAGATTCCAGAGAGATGCTTATCAAAGCGCAACTTGCTCATAAGATTAGTCAAATTCTGAAAGAAAAGAACTTAACACAAAAACAGGCTAGTCAACTTTTGAAAATGACTCAACCAAAACTGTCTAAACTCTTAAGTGGAGAATTTCGAGGAATTAGTGAAATGAAAATGCTTGAGTGTTTGGCAAAATTGGGAAACGATATAAAGATTATTGTTAATCCGAAAGAAGTTAAAACGCTTGAAGGACATTTTGAAGTTGTTTTTTCTTCTTAAACTTCTTTATGATTAGCTTTTTTGGATCTATTCATGCATGGCAATCTTATATAAAAAATAGTCAAATGAATCACGTATAAAAGTGTGGATTCTTGAGTGGATTCATATAAAATAATTACAAACAAACTATTGACTTTATTGTATTTTTGTTTATAATGTCCTTCAACAAGCGTGACCATCCGACGACCGTTTTCAACATCAATGCCCTTCTCATCATTATAAGCTTCAAGATCATTATGATGAATGCCCTCATAAGCAACCCCATCACGCGCCCAATCCGCACTCAGCTCTGTCCAATGAGATTTTGGAAACATCTGCTTGGCTACTTCCAAGGGCTTGCGGTCTACATACCACATGCGTTGTGCATCGGTTAAATTCGGTTGCACCGCTGCACTATCCCAAACCATCTTTAACGGGTCTAAACGCGTAATGACCGGTTCACCATCGAGGCTGTTCTCATAATCAAGCCGTGTATCAGTCCACCCCATGCCGCAGATAACCGCATCTTGGAAAGCATCACTATCAGCGTATTCTGCATGCGCCATGTCCCGAAACCATTCTGCCGCACCGGTAAGCAATTCACTAGGCAATGCCTTCCCTACTTGACGGGGAATAAACTGCACTTCTCGTTTATTGTTACGCTCTGAACCCACAACGGCATTAACCAATGGTGCAATACGATTAAACGTCATAACGGGGCGGCGTTGCTCTTTTAACGCCGCTAAATCAGCCTCATTCCACTGATCACCATTGTAAAATCGAAAATCCTCTCTTGCATGTTCGCGCCATTTATTCACATGCTCCACATCTTCTTTGTACCATCTGACAAGCTTGCGAAATAAGCCTTCTGTCGACAAATCTGATGCGTTACTTTCTTTCTCTAAATGCTCTTCATCATACATCATTCTGCCATCCATGAGGTACTCTCATATTCCGTTCTGCCGCTATAAGCTGGTCGCTTTTGTATCGTCGGAGGTTCTTCATAAGCCACGCACATCAATCCAAAGGCATCTGCCCCATGACTGGACCAATCATGCTCTGCTCCCAAACCAATGCCACGCTTCTCATCCCATTTCTCATGATACCAATTCAGTGCTTTGCGCCCTGCTACGGTCGTCTCTTCATTGAACCAAACTGAAGGTAAAATACGCCGCACCGCCTCTATACGCATCTTAACCGCCCCTGCTCCCTGATTGGGAACAACCTGTGTTTCAAAGCCCGCATCATTTAAAGCACTTTCAAAACTCACATTGTGCACACGGTCTCTGGTCGCACCGTCATGAGGCAAAACCATCAATGCCTTCTCATAGCCATTCTGACGTAACCAGCCTATGTGCTCGGATAATGGCTGTCCCTGTGCTTCGTAATAATTAAGCACTCTAATTTCTCGCCCCACAAACTGTGCTATCCATATCGCCGTGGCATCTGCCTTGGCGCCTGTCCCCCCAATATCCCAAAAAGCACGTATTTGCATTAAAGGGTCACGAGCAACACGCCCTATCCGCCCCTCCTGCTCGGCTGCCAACATCTCTTTCTGATAATAAGCGCCTTGAACCGCTGTAAGATAAGCCCCTTCCCAGATATGCTTATAGGTCTCTGGACGGTTTCTCAGATCATCAAGCCGCGCTTCATTCAAGATCTTGGGAAACTTCGGATTGTCTGACCAGTTGATCTCAACACGCTTGATTGCCTCATTGTCTGAAAAGCGAAACCGCTTCTCAACGGGGGCATTCTCTCGCAACGGGTTCCATGTCACCCATAATTCTGCCCGCCATCCCTCTCCTTCTTCTCGCAAAGTCGGTATAAGCGTTTGCCAAGCCGTCTCTGTTACCGGCTCTGCTTCATCAACCCAACAAAGCAAGATACGCCCCATCGATTTAATGCTCGCAATATTACGGTCCAGACCAGAAAACTGAAAGGCTACGCGACCATCTATCGACTTAATCGACGATTCCCCAACCTTGTAATAGTCCTTTAAAAAGTCGTGCGCTTCAATGGCGCGCTTAATCTCCTCCAATGAACTTTCTGCCAAAGAATTCTGAAACTGACGTGCACAAAGAATGGTCCCCGATATCCCCTGCATACCAAATTGATAGCCTTTTAAAGCAGCCATCAATGCAAATGATCTTGTCTTTCCAGACCCTCGTCCACCCCACGCCGCCCGTACCAAAGCATCCCCATCAAAAATAGGGATAAGTTTTGGTACAATCTTAATCTGTCTTGTCGTCATTCATTGTTAAAGGAGCAATTTCTACACGCGTTATGATCTTAATGGCTCCCCCATCTTCACCTGTTACCTGTAAAGGCAACACCTTACCAAGCAACGCTAAATAAGCAGCGGGGCATTCCATAGCCTGTTTTTCCAAATAAGAAATCAAACCATCCTTGCCAATTTTATTCCCAGCATTCTCAGCAGCCTTAACCACTGCTTCTTTTAAAATGCGCGTCATCTTATTCGGAACGCCTTTGACACGCCCTTGACCTGCCTTTGGGGGTATACGCTTTTTAATGGGTTGTGGAGCCTGCTGTGTATTTTCTGATGTCATAAAATACGCCCTCCAGATAATAAAAAACCCCGCAAATGCGGGGATTCCAAACTGCACTGCCTCTCGTCTAGACACAATACGACAAGTGCCGTATTTGTCATTAAATACGATTTGCTACACTTTGTCAACACTAAAATAACACATATTGATAATTTCAAAGTGAATCAGTTAAACAGATAAAGTGCACATTAAGGTAGACATATAAGGTAGAAATGATGTTTATAAAAAAATCTTTATTTAGAAGCGTATTAATTATCGCACTTTTTACAACGTGTTTTATATCCACTTCAAATGGATATGCTAATTCTGAAGAATCTTCTTCATTTTTTAATAAGTTATTCTGTTCAAAAGTAACCACAGAATTAAAAACCGAACTTCATAATCACCTAATTCATGGAAACGAATGGTGGGAAAAAAGATTCAAAGAAATTAGAATGATAGAAGAAGTATATTTCTTGCATAACATGTCGACTTTATCAAAAGAACGTTTTGAACAACATGTAAATATGATAAGAGAATGGCATGATATACTGTGGGAAAGAAACAATAGTTTTAGCGATTTAACCGGCAGTATGCTACAAAAAATAAGTGCAATAGAGGATCTAAATAAAGCAAAACAATCTAAGAACCATATGGAGGAATCAGAAATTCTGAAAGCCCTTCCTATAATTGAAAAGCGGATAATTGAAAATAAAAGAAAACTTCATAAACTAGATTATGAAAGTGAAGCGTTATATAAGTTTATCATTCACTTTTATTGATAGTTACATAATTTTGCGAAAAATACTTTTGAAGCGCATTAAGAGCAACCTTTAGCGAACTCACAAGATGTAGTAATTCTTGATCTTCACTAACAAGGTACTGTAGCGCTGCATAAAGATTGTACTGTCTATAGAGATGTTGCGCCTCTTTTATTGCCTCGTGAACAGATTGATAATGACGCGTTGCTTTTTCAACCCATTGCTCAAAGCTATTAGGGTCTGAGTTTGTAGAAACATCATCATAAATAGCATTAGGCAAGCCCTTTGCACAAAGGTAATTATTCCTTATCTGTAGATATTGTTGCGCGGCATCATATTGCTCTTGAGTAATCACGCCTTGCAAACAAAGCCGCCCGATATAGGTACCAGAAAGTGGATTTTTTGCCTCCTGTAGCGTTAAACCGAAGCGCTTTGCACGCATTTCTATTGCCAATTTATCAACGGCTTCACGCGGTGCTTTTGCACGTGATATACGTCCGTTTGGTTCTCTTACCTGCCCTGCTATTTTAGGGCGTCCCCTTTTTTTATTTTTTTTCACAGATAACCTCAGGCACCTGTTTAACGTTTTCCCAAATTTTCTCTGAGTTTGACCGTGTCTCTCCACCCAAAATCACTACAAATAACAGTAACACTACTGATATACCAAAGGCTGCTAATTTTTTCCAATCATCATCATCACGTATCATCCACACGAAGATAATGACCATCATTACAATTAGAAAGTCTGATGATATATTACAGAATGTCTCAATCTTATTATTATGTTGTAATGATTTTATCTCTTGCTCTGTAATAGTATAGTTATAAACTGGCTTAGATTTACAGATTGCACTAAAGGTATGGAGCGGCGGCTTATCAGACATTTAAATACCCTCTATTAAAAAGGAACACTGTCATTCATAACGGTATGGGGTGTATCAAGAGGTCTGTAAATGCTTCTGTCATAAGCTGATGACGGCTCTTGATTATCATCATTTTTGCCATCTAAAAGCTTTAACTCGCCTTTGTACTGAGGCAATATGACTTCTGTTACATAGCGATCAACACCGTTTTTATCTTGCCATTTACGGGTTTGTAGTCGCCCCTCGATATAAACTTTGCTGCCTTTATTCAGATACTGGAGTGCTACTTTTGCCAAGTGTGGATTAAACACCACAATGGAATGCCATTCGGTTTTGTCTATTCTTTTATTGGTTGCCTTGTCTGTATAGCTCTCAGACGTTGCCATTCGAAAATTGACCACCTCGATGCCAGATGACATTGTTTTGCTTTCTGGATTAGCACCTAAATAGCCAATTAAAATCACTTTATTAAGCATGTTTGTAAGTCCCATTAAATGATGTAAAGATCATAACATGTTTTATGTGTTTTTACAATGTTTTCAGTTAGCTAATAACAATTATTTAATGTTTTACATTATGTTATAAATCACTAAAGCGTGTAAAATCGGATTGAAAGGCAAGGGGAACGATTCCTGTCGGACCATGGCGTTGTTTTGCTAT
>NZ_JBHIRP010000023.1:0-13803 GCF_042197245.1 Bartonella sp. AA18HLJMS
TTGACCTGTTGGCGCACATAAATCACCATTGGGGCTTCTAGGGACGCCAATTGTTCTTCACTCAAAGCCTCACCAAAAGGGAGATTGTGTGCTTTTGCATAGTCTGCCCCGACATCCAGCAAAGTTTTGACTTGTTCAATGGCATCACTTCCAGGAATAAAGGAACCTTTACCCAAACCTTGACCCACAAGATCACGCATTTGTTTTTCAATCAGCTGCTTTTCGAAATAGGCATCGCCTAAGAAAAAAATCTCTCTATCAGGATTGTAGCCAATTCTGTTCAAATAATAGGCTGAGCCATAAAACTTGCCAACATCAAGAAATTCTGCTCTAGTTTCATAAATGAAATTTTGATTGGGCAGCGTGCCCCCAACCCCACCCGATTGGGGCTTTGGTAAAGGGAGCCCCTCAGAAAGTTCCCCTGTATTATTGAGATCCACTTTTGGTATAAAGAGAGCGCCAGCCCCGGTTAAACCGCTTAAGGACTCCAGCGGATTGCCTTCAACGGTTTTTGCTTCAAAATGCGCATCCCCTGTAATCGAACCTTCCGCTGCCGTGTTATTGAGTTGATCGACCACCAGATTTAAAGTGCCGCCCGCTTGGACAAGACCAGGAACGCTCTCCAAAGCTTCTGAACCAATCTGGCGATCCTTGCCATTGGCTATATCTAAAGAAACATCGCGGCTTCCATCAGCTTTATAACCATAACAACTGTCTGTATTAGCCTGACAACCAAGATAAGTGTTTTTATAAGCCGTTGCACCCAAATTGGTGAGCACATTGGCGTGGATATCGGCATTTCCCCCTGCTCTCATAGAGCTATAATGGTTGTCAATGGTATCAGCGTTAATGATGAGATTGCCACTAGATTGTATTACCCCCGAAACAGTTGGTTTATGCGAAAATGCTTGTGTGACAGTCTTTTCTGTCATATGTGACCAGTCTTCGTTTATTGACCCAAACCATCCTCCCTTCCGCCGAGAACCATTCCATTGGTAGCGTTTTACGGACTTTTGATCATAGACAGGCTTAAATTCCCAAGTAAAAGCCTTATAGACTGTTCCATCGCTTGAAATTGCGGTGCCATAGGTTTCTTCTTTGCTCGACCAAAGAGGAACATCCAAGAAAATTTTTACGTGCCCTTTAAAAGGTCCGGTATGACTTTGATGTTCGTGCCCTTTTCCCCAAAGGTTGGGACCATCTTGATATAACATCCCATCACTGAGCCTATCAGAACCCTCTGGTTTTTGGAAAGAAATATCGCTATATTCCGTTTTTTCCGTGATGACAGGCGTGCTATCGGCTTCGTTTTTTAGAGTGTTGGTTTGGATATTTAAGTTTCCACCAGCTTGAATCAAGCCTGCTTTTATTTTTAGTATTTTTAATAATTTTTTTTTGGAAGATTTCTTGGTACGGCACGCGATACATCAGTGCTAACGTTCTCTTAAAAAACACACAGATAATTAATCAGCTTCAAAAAACAACCTTACCAATGAAGTACTAGCTAGAGGGTTGCATGCACAACGCAATAATGGCACACTGATTCCCACAAGCGTGCATCACATATTGCACGCATAGCCTGTACAGAGTCTACCGCTCCTAAATACTCAAACGTAAAAACGTAATGCTACTGGATCGTATAGTGACCGCAGTTGCACCCTTAAACACCGGTTCCTCCCCATATCATAATGCTTGACAAAAGCATCATGCCATCATAGCAACGGCTTTGCGTAGGGGTTCCACAACATAGTTCTATAAATTGTTGACGGCATTGCCAAGCTAACAGTTTTCTTGCCCACCTACGCCAATGAGACCATCACTATCCTCTTTTTGAATCGTAAAACAAAATGATTTCCCATGAGCGATAAACCATCTGCTCAAAGTCCAGCTAGCTCAAACTCATAGCATTCTAAACCTTTAGGCTCGCTCTTCCCCCAAGGGGGCATAGTCAGATATATCACTTCCCTCACCTCTTCACGCGCTGGGATAAAAAAATCTGAAACTACGAGGCAACGCTGCATTTGTATGCAGCGTTGTTGTTAGGAATAAGCTTCTATTGAGATAGTTCTAATGGGAAGCACCCACAGCTAATGGTATAGGGATTAATTTGGATTCTTTCGAAATGCTATATATAAATTTAATGTGCCGCCCCACAACACACCACCAGTAAACCCACTTAAAAGACCAAAAAGAAGGTTAAAATCAAATGCATATTTCAAATCAGGTACAACCTTGAGAAAAACAATCAATGTGAATTTGATGACAAAAGCGATAAGAATAAATGTCAGCGTCAACGGCGTACCAGGCAGAATAATGAAATCCGTTCCCTCTTTGATTTTTAAACGCGCAGTAGCACGCCAGAGCAACCAGCCAACGCCAAAGCCGATCATCAGCCCTGCCAACATTGCGATTGCTCCCCAGCGTGGGAAAGCCAGCTGGTTAATCACATCGCTTGCGCCCAAAAAAAGAAAGACTAACGGCAAGAGAAAAAGGCGGTAAACCTTCGTTTCCCTATCTTTCAATGCGATTATTCCCCTCGCGATGAGAAAAATAAGCAAAATCCAAGCCCATAAAGGGGTTCCGGTCAGAATGTTAAACAATGACATATTATGCTCCATGATGTTTGATGCGATAAAAATATTGCATGATGTTAGGAAGATATTTAGAAAAAAGAATACCAGTACAAATTAAACCCATAGTGATTAACCAAATCTGGGGGGTCCATGTAAAAAAAGCCACTAGAAGACCATTGGCAAAAAAGATGATGACCCAAATCCATGTAATATATTTATTGATGAGATAAAATAGGATATGTTTGCGTTTTTCTTCAGAAACACCAGCACTGGCATAAAAAATTGTAAAGGGTTTCTTTACCAGCAAGCTAATCAATGAAACCAGAGCAAGTGACAGATAGCAAAAAACTGTGGGGTAGTTCAGTAAAAGTGTAGACCATCCAGCGAAATAATTAACAAACAGGACAATAACTGTCAGAATGTTAGTAATCATCACGGGTTCTCCCTGCCGGACAATTTTAATATTCACAGCAATAATGAACAATAAAATCACAGTTAAGATGAGAGAGCGTTCGACCAGAGTTAAAAAGTTTCCATTGATAACCCAGGAGTAAATACTCCACGGAATAAAAGAGATTATTATGTTAAACATGGCGCATCCTCCTTTTTATATTTGATAGAAAACTTACCGCAAGTGCTTCGTTTTTTAGTTTCCGTATGAATATAAAAAACGCCACCCGGTTCATACTCTGTATCCTGTTTAATGGTCAACCGATAGGTATCTCCCGGATAAACTGCTTCAATGAACTTTACTTTTTTCAGCGCAACAGATGCGATATTTTTCGTCCTACCCTGCGTGGCTAAAGCCAGAACCATCTCAATCAATAGTGAACCAGGACATACGGCGCGGGAGGGGAAATGTTCCTCAAAAAGCGGGTGATGCGCATTAAAGGAAAAAGTACAAGAATCTCCGGTTACGGAGGAAATCTTACATAAATCGCCTAGTAATGGAAGAGCGGCTTTCTCAGAACACGAGCTAAAGAAGCAGACCTTACTGACCATGATGATTGCCTGCGCAATAACGGCCTTTCCATTGTCATATGTGCTAGCCTTACAGTGAATACGGTAGGCCTCATTAATGCGTTCAATATGTCCTTCAACGCATAACCGATCGCTATCAAAATGGGTGGTAGAGAAAAACTGTTCAACCATAACAGGGAGATAGCGATAAGTGAGATCCGAGTTTTTAGCCACCACGGTGGCGAATCGAACTGAAAACTGATGCAAGGCTTCGAGTAACAAGCCCTGTTTCAAATAGTTATGGGCTAAATTCCAGTGAGAAATATTGATTTGCCCGCAAGCACGCATCGGTGTGGTTAAGGTGATACTCTGACATATACCCAAGAAATTTGGCTCGGTGCGATGCTTTATAGCCATAATTTGGGGACCTTTTTATATTTTTTTCTTAAATCCTTTGATGATAAACCGAAGGAATGAGCGCTAAACCGCGCTTGATAGTGCGCGAGAAGTATAGGCATACGACAAACGAAAAAAGCCAACAATCCCAGCTCAGGAGAAGCCCGATGTTTGCTCATGATGCTTGCAATTAGAAAATCGACATTGGGTTGCAGTCCTGTATTGTCCGAAATAGATCGCACAAGCGAACTGAAGGGACGCATAGGCACCTGAAAGCGTGAAAAAAAGAAATCAACTCGGACATCCCATTGCATAATCGGATGACCAAACCTTGGCCAAGGTTTGTCTTTGCAATAATGCGTTACCGCCGCCTTAAGATTCCCGGCTTCAATCTCATGGAGGACACCAGAAAGTCGCATGATAGCATATTTGCAGGCTCCCATATGCACGGAGCCAATGGCACTAAACCCACCGATTAGTGCAGAAATGACGTCGCTCTTGGTACTGATAATAAATCTTACCATGGTGGTTGTGGGTATCACAGTACCAAACCCGCCCAGCAGTAGAGACATGCACCCGCAAAGCACATTAATATCCCAGTCGGAAGAAGCTTCCTTGCTAGTTAATACTAACCAAAAAGCAAGCTCCAAGGTATTGCAATTTTCGATCGCCGGCAAATCGGAAAACTGTTGGGAAGAGCACGCCAATGCAATAATCCACGGCATCAGCAAGATAATTTTAAGACAACCACCGTCGCTTACGGGAGCCATGACCTTACCCTGAGCCGCCGAAACCTCAACTTGCGATAATAACATCATAAATCGCTGCGTTAAACTCAAAGATGGCAATACATTGATCAGTTGATGCATCGCCTGCAGTTTGGCTGTAGGGTTCGTCTTTTGCAGTTCGGCGTTAGCATTCTGAATCAGCCGATCCATCTGTTCTTCATTAAGAAGGTTGCCGGTCAGTACAAACCATGCGTTCTGCATATAGCGGTTTTCATCGGCAATATCAATCAAATTACATCCACGAATAAACAATGCGTTATTATCTAAACCATAATTATCAATAACATCATCTGACATGATTTACTCCTGCTGCTCCGGTGACACGCTATAAAACCTGATGTTGACATTTATCGTATGCGAATTCCCTGATACAATTTCATTACACAAATTATCAAGTTGCATTACAGGACTCCCTTGCGTCATAAACTAGCAGGCATTTCCCTCTGGATGAGAAAAGCAAATCGCTATATTCGACGAGGGTGAGATTAATACGCCCGCGCTTTTTCATATAGGCTTCATAAATATCCGGCAAATGATAGATTTCCTCAGTTAGTTCAGACAAATCAAGGTTGTGAAATACTTCGCGGCAGATTTTAATATCCATAATCTCTTGTCTATCCGCGGATAAAGACAATACAATTTGAACAATCACATCGGGCAACCTTCGATTAATAATTTTGAATATTTTTTCATGGCTAATCAAATTTCCCATGAAATTAAAATCAACAGCATTGCGTTTAATACCTTCAAAATAGAGGTCACCATTTTCAACGGATAATGTGCCCATATCGCCCACGGAGTATCTGATAAGTTTGCGCGAGGCATCGGGATCCAGCGATGTCACTAGCAGTCCTCTCTTATCTTCATATTCAAAGAAGAAATCATCGCTGAAGAGCAGGTACCGATTAAGCCGCCCTTCGGCGGACATACCAATGAAACCGCACTCCGACAAACCATATAAACCAATTATCCGCAGATCGGCGCCCAGCATCTCGCGCAGATAGTTTTCATGCACGCTCAGCATCGATTCACCAGTAAAGACCACTTTTTTAATTGCCAGTGGAACCCCAAGGCTGAGCATGGCTTCAACGAACTGAACGATGGTGCTGGGCACACCAAACAGTACCGAGAGCCGTATTTCAGCCAGAAACTCGAAATGACTCTTCAGCAGCAGAGCAATATCGCCAACCGGCACCACATGTGCACGGCAATTTTTTAAAATTTCACACGCCAAGTAGTGTAAAGATGAAAACAGATTAATCGTAAACAGGTTGCCAACAACATCCCCTGGGGAAAATATTTGCCGCGCGCGCAGGTTACGAATTAAATTGCGCTCTGATGAGCTGATCCCTTCCTTACAGAATTTTAAACGAACGTTAGCCATTTTCATTGCCCCAGTGATGCCGCTTGTAGCACTAATCAGCATCGGTAAGTGTTCACCCGCAGAGTCCACTTGAGTCAAAGAACTACTATCACCAGTGGTCGAATAAACGCGTGTACTTATCCTAACCAAATCGCGGAAAGCAATGTAATCGAGTGCATGGCAGCCAGTTATTGCCGTTATACGTGGTTGCATTTTTGCATACATTTCAGCACAGAAATAATCCATGATAACTCAGACCTTTTTAATGAAAATTGCACAACCCAGAGCTGCTAGACCTTCTCCACATGCCACTGCCCAGCTCATCTCACTAAGATCGCAGCCATATAAAAGATCAGTGATACCGGCTAATGTAAATTTTTCTTCTGTGGACATAGCTGCCACACCGCATTCACGACGTAATTGGTTAAAAACACCCAGTGCTATTTCTTCTGCATCAGCTAGGGGTTCGTGGATGATAATACGACCGCCGCGATCTAAAACACGGCACAACTCCTGTAATCCTTTTTTAGGTTCAGCCCAGTGATGAATTACGGAACGGGCATAAATCATTGAAAAGGAGTTCCCGGGAAACGGTAAATTGCTGACGCTGGCTTCAATGATGTTGAATGCATGCTGGTATTTTAACTCGGTACATTTTTTAACACAAAACTGAACCATACGGGGATCGATATCAACCCCGTAAAAGGAATAGTCTGTGAGTTTTTGAGAGCGGTAAAGCTTGAAAAGTATGTGGCCAGTTCCCATGCCAATATCGAGATTTTTTTTCTTCGCAGAAGTAACACCAGATGCTTCTTCCAGAATTCTTTCCATCAAATACGCATTCCACGATGATGTACCTTCAGTAGCATACCTTTCATAGTGCTCAGAGGTGATATTTACCAGTAAATCATTCATCACATATTCCTCTAGATGAAGCTAGTTATGGCATTGCCATAAACTCGTTAAAAACTAACTGGGGATAGAAACGGTTACGTCCTCATATAAGAGGTCATCTAAAATAATTGATTGCAAACATGCATCCAGCAAAACAACGGTTATCACAGATTGACAAAGATAATAGCAGTTACAAATAAACGTCATCCCTTTAAACGCAAATATATTCCCAACGTACCGAAAAACACATCGCGTCCTGTCATGTTCAACTAAAAAATAATCATTTATATCAAAAATGCACGCCGAGATGGTGCATAATGCCTTATACAAGCTCTCCATGCAGCTAAATATTGTGGTGCATAGCCGATTATCCAGCACCTGCCCTGCTGGAAAGTCCGCGCATTTTTCACAGTAATCTAGCATAAATGGTCTCGGTAGTTTTTTTTTCTCAATAAATTCGATATCAACCCCGACAGACCGAATCCGCGGATCGTTATTAACCAACATAATACTTTTACTCCGTCCATGGCTCACAGAACTGTGTGACATCTTTACATCTGGCAAAATCCGTTTAAATATATCGATAAAAAGTACCTTCGCCATTTCACGTTGCAATATCATTCTCGATGTACGTCTCGTCGATACAGGCAAATAACGATGAAGCCTATCAATAGCTAAAAAATAGGTATAAAAAGAATGGCTCACAATGCACAGATAATTGTTTGCACGGCGATTAACATACACTCTGCTCACACCATGAGCTTTATCTACACGGTACATTTTATTTTTCCTGTATTTGTCGTGGCAATTTTTCTGATATTTACTTTAAATGCATACTGATACCATTTATCAGTCAATAGTTTAGTAACGACTTTAACCTGCTCACTATTTGCCGACATATCAAGGTTGAGATAAAGATCGCCGTTCTGTGCTTTTGAAAAGTAATGTCTTAAACATCCAGCATACTTAATAATGTCATTTGAAATCAGTTGAACTGGGATAAACTTACCATTGTGCTTAAATTCATTAACGGCTCTGGCTATCCAGTAATAGCATTCGGATTCATCTTTAACAAACAGGTCGCCGGAATCAAACCATTCATCATGCGGCTTTAATTGCAAGGAACTATCAACATAACCATCACACGCGAAAGGCGTTTTATAAAACATACGGCGCACTGAATCAGAAGCATCCGCCCGATCAATGGGACGCAAATCAATTTTTATATCACTCACTAAAGCCTTACCCGGCGCTACAACGCCATATTTACTGGTTCTTTCAATATCGTGTAGCGAACAGATCTTATTATGAAACAAGCGCGGTCCGGATTCAGTCTGACCGAAGTTATTCCATAACGTCGTACATGATGAGAGGATACCCGATGCTTGTACGGTGAGCAAACGGTCGGATGCATTCAAGATATTTTGCACATGGATTCGGCTTTTGGTAAAAATGTCGCTTACTGCCAGCATCCAGTCACCGATTAAAGGCAAGTTGGTAATGCTATAGTGCGAAACGAGTTCACCAATATTACTTATTTGAAATTTTTCAAATACCAGTTTGCTATCCGATAAGAAGGCACATAGCATAGTAGAGAGACCATACATATACTGCACCGGGAAATAACACAATGAGCAATCTTCATTACTTAATCCAAGAGATTGGCTCACCGCGAGAGCATTCTCAATCAGAATATTTTCATGATATTGAATCAACTTGGGTTTACTGGTTGTTCCGGAGGTACAAAAATAGAAATGCGCGCACGGATATGCTGTAAAATCAGCCAGATTTTCGTTCACAGTTGAAAGACAGTGATCAAACGCGATATTAATCCGGTGACTGATGATACTAATATCCCTGACTTCATGGCTCATTACAACAGCCGCAATGCAATCAGCATCAACTAGCATATCAACAATGTCTAAATCATGAATACTGACGATCCAAGCTTTCAATTTTAGCACAGACGCAACAAAATAGCTGATCAGACCTTCGAAATTATTTCTAATCACAAAAACAAACAGCTTATTTTGCTCCTCTTGCGGGCGATCACGAAAATATCTAACTACGGTATCTGCACACCCTTTTGTCATCATGCTGACATCCTCTGCCGAATAATGACTGTGATGATAAATCACTTGCCAGTTTCTTTCTAATAAGGAATATATTGTTAGCATGAGGTGTCCCTTACAGATATTGTGGATTCCCTAAAACCAAGCTGCTTGCGCCACCACCCATACCAAATGAGTTTTTCAATGCATATTTAAGCGGTCGGTACTGATGCTCCCTCACAAGCGCAATGCTAGCAGGCAATTGAGGATCGATTTCATCACAATTCAAAATTTTAGGCAAAACATTGTTCCGAAAAGAAACCAGTACACACAAAATTTCCATCGCACCGGCAGCAGCAATCAGATGCCCGTGCCAAGATTTTGTTGCCACAATCTCTGGGTTGTGCGCGCCAAAAACCGTTCTGATTGCGCTGGCTTCGTGCTGATCATTTTGTACTGTCGATGTCCCATGTGTATTCACAAAATCAATAGCGGTACGGTCAATACCCGCATGTTCGATGGCTCGTTCCATCGACAGTTGCATTTCGAGATCATCTTTATGCGGCGCTACAATATGCTGTGCGCAAAGTGCACCGCCGTAACCCAATAAATAGGCCAACGGCTCACGCTGCCGCGCCAGTACGTTAGATAATTTTTCAATAACGAACAGACCTGCGCCCTCCGCTAAAACAAATCCGCTGCGATGCCGGTCAAAAGGCCGCGAACGCCGTGGTCCACTGTAGTTTTGATCAGTCGATATCACTCCCATTTCTTCTAATCGCGCAAGATTCAGCGGGGTGACTTTCGCAGAAACACCGCCGCAAATCGCCGCTTTAACTTCACCATTGCGGATGGCTCGCATCGCGAGGCCGATACTTTGCGTTGATGCAGAACAAAGGCCTAGAAGAGCAAAGCTCAGGCCCGCAAACGGGATAATTTCATGTATCGTTTTTAGAACCGCAGTTGTATCGAGATCAAAAAACTCATCAATTTTAAAATGTTCTAGCGCGACATCGACCAAGCATTGCTTATCCGCGTCGGCGGGAACCTTGTCTGCAAAACCGATACACTTTTCAATATCGATTGCCGATTCATCAATCCCTACAATACAGCCAATATCTTCTGCTGGATAATATCCCTGCAAATGCAGTTGTTCATGCAGTCTCTTTGCTGCTAAGCCCGCATAAAAAAGCTCGCCGTTTCTGAAGGATTTTTTTTTAGGCCAGCGTAGCAACTCATTACCTTCTAAAGGAATCCCAGCTTCATGAGTTTGAAAATACTGGTGATCAAATTTTTTAATCTTCCGTATACCACTTTTCTCACGCATAAAGCAGGCGTGAATTTCATCCAAGTGGCTGCCTAATGGCGTAACAGCCCCATATGCACTAATACATAATGTATCTGCATCAAAATGGGTATTCATTGTAAAGCTCCCCTTAGTGTTTAATTATCCAAATATTTCCGATACCATAATTGATAGCCGCACCAGTCAGCATAACTCGGGCCCCCGAGGGAATCGCAGGATCATTAAGACAGCATAAAATATCCAGTATGTTATTGAGTTTTCCAGTGTACCCAGTTTTAGATTTATAGTTAACAACCGGTATCCCTGGAAAAAATTTCTCTAGCGCTGAATATTCAGCTATTTGTTGCATCCGAATACCGTTGTTATAACTAACAATAACATCAGGTTCCCCCTGTTGCGTTCGTTGTTTACTCAACAGGCTTTCCCAGTCCCGTTCTTCAAAACTGACTTTAGGGCAATAACGAATAGTCACAGAGATTAATTCAGCTAGTGCATCGCAACTGTTATTGTCTAAAGACATCACTGCTGCCCCCCAACTCGGGATAATACCAGAAATATCTTTATCACTTTGTCGAATTTCACCGAATTTTTTAAAGACAGTCAGACTATCGAAGTTCAGCATATTTGCTGCACTAACAACCATCGCTCGCTCTTTTGCAATTATATTAGCGATGTCAGCATAAGCCAATTTCAATGCAACTAGGCCACTTAATGATGCGGCACGTAACGGCATCCCTTCCTCATGATCAAGTAACAATTTTGAGATGTGATACAACACATTTGTTGGCAACAATCGCAACGTATTCAGAGGATTATTCATCTCCTTATACTGCTGGATATGCTTCCAGACTGAACCATCGTCCTTATATTTACGGCAAATTTCAAAAAGCAAATCAAAGCTGCGGTCTTCGCTATCGCATGCAGTATATAGAAAAGCTTTTGCATGCTCCGCTAGGCAATCTTTACTTTGAAAATCTATCAGCGCATTGATTACCATTTTTGACATATCATTTAGCACTGAGCGGTCTTCTCTGCTGACCAGCTTCTTGTCTATCATAGACGGTGTCGAAAAGTGGTAATAGTCCATATCACAAGGATTAATGTCATCCGCAGTGCTGAGCAGCTGGCTCAGCGCTGCACTATTAGGCGCGAATTGCTGATACACACCATAGTTTTTTATATAGACCCTTTCCGTCATGCTAGTTGCGCTTTAAAACTGATATACGCTGGTTGATATAATTCAGCGTGAAATAGGAGTAGAGTTCTTTAAACTGGATTTTCTTATCAATCGATTCATATTCTTTTAACCCCAGCAGGTCATTGATTTTAGCAACACCTTCGCTAGTCCACTCTTTGGTATCAAATGAGTAAAATGCTTCTGTAGTGGCCCATTTATTTACCGGCCAAAGGCTTTCAGGGCTAACATCAACCTTGAAGTGCTTTTTTAACTCGAAGGCAAAATCAATATAATCAATCGAAGTCATTCCGTAGTCAGAGAATAGCGACTTGTGCGGATCAAGCTCTTCTGACTCATCAAGATACATGACATCTTTAAAAATCTGGCTAATTTTTGTAATATACATTAGATGATCCCCTCACCATTCCCGATCGTTAATGAAACGCCTGTAGTAATAATTTTACCGTTAATAAACGCATTGATAGCATTCGCAACATCTTCGGCAGCCAACATTTTCCTCATTGGGATGGTTTTTTCTATGCTAGCAATACTTCTTCCTTCTTTCGCACAATAGTCCTGAAGCATCTTTGTCTTGATATAACCAGGGCTTATGCACAGCGTTCTGATATTGAATCGGCCCATTTCCAATGCAATGCCGGAGAGATATCTTTCCACAGCTGCCTTCGTCGAGCCATATAAAGAGTTACCCACTCTGATTTTTTTTGCGGACACCGAACTGATAAACACCAGCTTGGTCTCATTTTCTTTATACTGCTTCATCGTTTTGACTACCGTATTGAAAATCAGCACGGCTGACAGATAGTTAAGACGAGTGATGGCGTTAATATTTTCGGGTTCCAGCTCATCGCACAAACATGCTGGGTTATAACCAGCACAGTAGATAGCTATCTCAATTCTAACATTTTCTAAGGCAGCACAAAACTGCACGACGTCTTGCTCAGATGTCAAATCCAAGCGAACTGGCAAGACAGCACTTTGGTACCGATGCTTCATATCACTAACGGCGGTTTCATTACTGAACCATGTAAAAACTACGAAATAACCACCATTAATTAGTGAATCTATGACATTCCGCGCTATCTCAGCAGTCCCTGCGACTACCAGCGCCAACGATTTTTCATTATATGCAGGATTATTTACGATATCGACAAAACTATGACTCATGCCTCCCCCTTATATTTAAACATGCTATAAATTTTCCAGCACAGAATCACCCTTGATAAAACATAATCCCAATGAAACTATATAGACGAGGATATCTGCTTACTTTCGCAGTACCACCTAAATTAATTAAAAGCAACTGCTTTTAATTAAAAAATTACCAGTACCTAAAGGCCAAAATTGTCATGATCCTCCCGAGTATATTGCAGCCCCGAATAAAGCTGCAAATCTGGATCAAACAGCTGGCTATGCCCGCTCTTCAACCAAGTTTGGTCATAACTAAAAGAAAAAGTCTCTTTGCTTCTGCCAGATACAGCATAAAGCTGCCCCATGCGACATGGGACTTCCATGCCAGCCTAATGCGCCCAGACTTCTATCGCTTTTTGTTTTGACGCTTGCATTAATTTCTCTTGGGCACGCAGCGTTTCGTGTGCAGCAGGCCAGAATCCTGCAAACTGCGTCCCAGCGGATCGTTCCCTTCTAACAACAATAAATCTTTTCCAACCGTAAACAAGCATTATCGTTATCATTGACGGGGGTATTTTCATTGTTGTTTTGTAAATGACTCTCTTTCATAGTTTCTTCTTTTGAGAAAGTAATACGTTATTAAAATCGGTTCCTTTTGGAGCTTGCATGATAAAAACCTCAAAGCCTTGTCTATAGGCACGCGCAGCGAGGTTAAAACCTGCTTTACGACCCGCATCATCGCCGTCCATTGCAATGGTGAGACGCCCTTTTATAAGGGGGTAAATTCACACGCATCATGCCACTGGTTGAAAGAGACGCCCATAAATTAACGGGCTCTGATAACAACCCAGACAAAAGAGCCAGACCGGTTTCAATGCCCTCACAAATGACCAGATGTTTTGGATTGTCTTGACTTAATTGCACCCCACCACCCATTACAGATCCCAACATGGCTTTTGCTGGTGATTGATCTGTTTTACAATCATTGTCTTGTAAAAAGGTTCTATAAATGGCAAAGGAGCCAGCGCCCTTAACAAAAGCAACCAACGCGGGCAGTGTAATCCCTAAAGGGTGCGGACATTTGCTATGAAAGCGTAAATCAGGAGGCAAATCACATGTAATACCCCGCATACGTAAATAGGTTTC
>NZ_JBHIRP010000024.1:0-13053 GCF_042197245.1 Bartonella sp. AA18HLJMS
GGACAAGCGCCTAAACTGAAGCAGATTTTAATTCGCCATGTTGCAGAGCCCGGAACACAACGTTTGTTGTTGCAAAAACATGATATTGATGTTGCTCGTAATTTGACACCTGAAGATCTTGCAGATCTGCAAAAAACAACAGATGTTAAAGTTGAAAGAGTGTTAGTGCCAACTATGATGTACTGGGGATTCAATACGACGAATCCTATTTTTGCTAAGGAAAAAGTGCGCTTGGCGATGCGTTATCTCATAGATTATGAAGGTCTTGGCAAGAAGCTTCTCAAAGGGATTGGTATCCCACGGGCAAGTTTTATTCCTCTTGGCAATGTTGGGGCTTTGGATGAAAAAGAGGGGCAACCCTTTAAACTTGATATTCAAAAAGCAAAACAGCTTTTAGCAGAGGCTGGTTATCCGAACGGATTTGAGGCAAATTTTCTCGTGTCAAACACTCCTTATACTTTGTTACTTGCTCAGTCACTCCAGGATAGTGCTGCACAGGCGGGGGTGCGTCTTAAAATTGAACGTGTAGCAGGTACACAGTTGTTTTCAAAAGTTAATGCACGGGCTTTTGATACGACTTTTATCGGATGGAATAATGATTCTGTGGATCCTCATACAATGGCTTCACGTCTTATTTTCAATCCAGATAATCGTTTTGAGGCTAGAAATACAGCCTATCCTAGTTGGCAGCATGGGTATTTTGATGCCAATATGAATCAAAAAGTTGAAGAGGCATTATTTCAAAAAGATCCGCAAAAACGGGCACAACTCTATGCTGATTTACAACGTGAATTGATGCAAAAAGGACCTTATGCGTTTATCTTTCAACAATATAGCGTTGTCGCGATGACGCCTGATATCAAAAAGTGGGTTTGGAATAGTGCGCCGCGTATTTTTTATAGTAAAATTGAAAAATAAGTGTGTCTTTTTAGTGTTATCAAAGCTAAAAAGAGCTTAATCATAATTGCATGATGAAAGTATTCTCCCATATAAAGCTCTTCAGTTTTTTAAGGATGAAACTGTGAGGGATGTTTGTGTAGTAGCAGTATATAATTAAGATCGTTTATAGGGAGCGATGAATATAGAAAGTTATATTGGGGAGGATCTTTGTTTATGGTTATAGATTCTCTGCATCCCGAATATAGACTGATGTATAAGAAAATTATTTTATAGATGCTTAGTTTGATTAAATGAAATTGATGTCTAATGCTATGCTATTTAAGCAAAATCACAATCACTTTGTGTGAAAAGGTAGAAGAATACAAAAGGAAGAGATAAAATGGGAAAACAAAGAATATTGAAAAAAATTTCTATTTTATTAAGCTCAATCGTTTTTTTTAATGGGGCTGTAACATCGGCATTCAGTGCCTCATCTAAAGATATATTGGTAATGGCATGGAATATTGATTCAATTAGTAGTTTTGATCCAGCGCAAACTGTTGAGGTTGTGACGAGTGAGTTATTGACGAATATTTGCAGCGCGTTAGTGAAATATGATGAGCATGATCCTACAAAAATTCGCCCTGCTATGGCAAAATCTTGGGACGTTTTAGATAATGGTAAAAGAATAGTCTTTCATCTTCGTGATGATTTAAAGTTTAATGATGGAAGGATGGCTACAGCGCAAGATCTGGTATGGTCGATGCGACGGATTATTAAATTAGGATTAAGCTATGCTCAATCTTTAATGGATTATGGGTTTACCAAAAACAATATTGAAACAAATATTCAGGCTCTTGACGATAAGACTTTACAATTAAAATTAGATAAACCCTATCCTATTCAGCTCATATTGACTGTTATTGGACAATCTTATGCTTCTGCTTTGCTTGATCGGAAAACAATTGAAGCACAGAGTATTAACGGTGATATGGGGAATAAATATTTAGCAACACATACAGCTTGTGTTGGACCTTATAAATTGGTGAGCTGGTCTCCAGGAGATAAAGTTGTGTTAGAGGCGACACAACATTATTGGGGCGATGTGCCTAAAATTAAGCAGATTGTTGTGCAGCATGTAGCGGATTCATCAAGTCAAAGACTTCTTTTGGAAAAAGGTGATGTGGATATAGTGCGTGATCTTTCTTCAGAGGATATTTTAGATCTTGAAAAAAAAGGAGGCCCAGTCAAAATTAGTCGTGTTTTGCGTCCGCAGATTATTTACCTATCGTTAAATAATAAGAATGCAATTTTTGCGAATGAAAAGGTCAGATTGGCACTTCGTTATTTGGTTGATTATGAAGGTCTTGGAAAAACTGTTTTGAAAGGGATTGCTATTCCACGGGCAACTTATATGTCTTTAGGTGTTCCAGGTGCTTTAGATGAAAAAGAAGGTTTGCCTTTTCAGTTGGATTTGAAAAAAGCAAAACAACTGATTACTGAAGCTGGTTATCCTAATGGGTTTAAAGCTAATCTTTTAGTTGGAAGCCTTAGTTATATGTCGTCTGTTGCACAGTCTATTCAAGCCAATGCACGCAAAATTGGTGTTGAGCTTACAATTGAAAAAATGGCACAAAATCAATTGTTGAGCCGTGTACGTGGTGGAAATTATGATACTGCACTTATGGGGTGGGGGAGTGCCGATCCTGATGGACATCCTGCTTCATTAAATCACGTGTTTAACCCTGATCCAACATTTACAAAAAAGCACAATATGTATTTAGCTTGGCGCGCTGGGTATTATGATGAAAATATTAATAACATGGTGATGGATGCTTTGTTTGAGCAAGATCCCAATAAGCGCATTGTGCGATATCGTACTTTACAGCATTATGTGCTAGAGCATGGTCCTATGGTTTATTTATTTCAGACATATTATACCGTTGGTATGGGACCTGATGTCAAAAAATGGATTTGGAACAGTTATAGACTTTATTACAATGAAGCAGAAAAATAAAAAGAAGCATGTTATAGAAAAGGATTGTAGAACATGCTTAATAAGAGATTGTTTTGTTATATAAAAAGGTATTTGCTTTATGTTTTGTCGCTACAGAGGGGATTTTTATAATGGTTTTGCCACTTTCAGAGACTGAAAGAGCTGTATCAGAAAAGCAGAAAAAATTATTTTTATGGGATTTTTTATGCAAAGGATTGAAACTTCTTATTTCAGTTTTTATCACATTGCTTGGGTTGGTGACGATCACTTTTTTTCTTGGTCATCTTCTTCCTCTAGATCCGGTTCTGTCTATTCTTGGTGATAATATCAGTCAGGAAGCTTATGATGCAATGTATTATAAGCTGGGTCTTGATAAGCCGTTGATTGTCCAATATTGGAAGTATCTTCATAATGTATTTTTGTTTGACTTTGGAGATGCTTTAACTTCTGGGCGACCTGTTCTAGCCGATATTATGCGTGTATTTCCTGCAACATTAGAGCTTGCAACCGTTGCTATTGTTATTGGCACAAGTCTTGGAATTCCATTTGGTGTTTTTGCAGCAATGTATCGCGATTCATTTATTGATTATGTTGTCCGTGTTTTTACACTTTTAAGTTATTCTACTCCAACATTTTGGCTCGGATTAATGGCGTTGTTAATATTTTACGCCAAGCTTGGCTGGGTTGGTGGCCCAGGACGACTTGATTTTCTTTATGAATATTCTTTTGAACCAAAAACAGGATTTTTCCTTTGGGATACTGCAAGCCAAGGACAATGGGAGGCTTTTGGTAATGTTTTTAGTCACGTTATTATGCCTGCTTTGATCTTGGCTTTCGGTGCTATGGCTTATATTAGCCGTATGACTCGTGGGTTTATGATTGAGCAGCTTAATCAGGAATATATCATTACTGCACGTGTAAAGGGATTATCGTGGGCGCGAACCGTTTGGGGGCATGCCTTTCGAAATGCTGCTGTTCAAATTATTACCGTTGTTGCACTTTCTTATGCTTTTTTATTAGAAGGGGCTGTTTTAACGGAGACAGTTTTTGCTTGGCCTGGTTTTGGACATTACTTGACAAATGCTCTTTTAGCCGGAGATATGAATGCAGTTGTAGGATGTACTTTACTTGTAGGATTTATCTTTGTCGCCATTAATTTATTTTCTGATTTACTTTATCGCATTTTTGATCCAAGGACACGTTGAATATGACAGTAAGTAATCATCATAAATCGCAATCATCATCTTTTTTGGGTAGTTGGTTAAATGATCCTGTTCCAAACTCCATAATTCAAGCGAACATACAAAGAATTTATCACGCACTGGCTAAGTTTTTTCATAACTTTTCGGCTGTATTCGGTCTGCTTATTATTTGTATTATTATCATATGTGCATTTTTTGCTCCTTGGATTGCTACGCATGATTTTCTTAGCAATGATCTGGGGCATCGGTTGCAGCCACCCTCTATGGCGCATTATTTTGGAACAGATGAATTGGGACGTGATATTTTTAGTCGCCTTGTTTTTGGTTCCCGTATTACTCTTTATGTTGTTTTTCTTACAACAGTTATTGTAGGTCCAATAGGACTTATTGTTGGAACTGTATCTGGTTATATGGGCGGATGGGTTGATACTGTGCTCATGCGCATTGTCGATATTTTTCTTGCTTTTCCAGGTTTGATTTTAGCTCTTGCATTTTCAGCCGCATTGGGACCAGGGATTGAAAATGCTTCTATTGCAATTTCAATTGCAGCATGGCCACCAATTGCACGTTTAGCACGTGCTGAGACTTTGACAATACGTTCTTCTGATTATGTTTCTGTAGTTCGCCTGCAAGGGGCCTCTGCTTGGCGAATTATTTTGTTTCATGTTGCGCCCATGTGTATTCCTTCAGTGATTGTACGATTAACTTTGGATATGTCTGGAATTATTTTAACGGCTGCTGGTCTTGGTTTTTTAGGGTTGGGAGCTCAACTTCCAAGTCCTGAATGGGGTGCGATGCTTTCTTCAGGGCGGGAATTTATGATGACAAATTGGTGGTTGGCGGCAATACCAGGCTGTGCAATATTATTTGCAAGTCTTGCTTTCAACCTTTTAGGTGATGGTCTTCGTGATGTATTGGATCCACGCAATGGGTAATAAATTATTAGAAGTAGAAGATTTACGTATTTCTTTTCCTACAACGCGCGGCATTTCAGAAGTTGTGCGTGGTGTTAGTTTTTCTGTTGGAAAAGAAAAAATTGGAATTGTTGGTGAATCCGGATCTGGAAAATCGATGACTGGGCGCGCAATACTAAGGTTGAGTCCAAAAGCAGCCATTGTTAAAGCTAAAAAAATGCGCTTTGAGGATGTTGATTTATTGGCCGCAAGTGAACCTCAGATGCGAAAAATCCGTGGGAAACGTATTTCAATGATTTTACAGGATCCCAAATATTCACTTAATCCATTAATACGGATCGGGGAACAGATTATGGAGGCTTACCGTATTCATTACCGTGTTTCAAAAGCTGAAGCGCGGGAGCGCACCATATCTATGTTAGAATCTGTTCATATTCGTGATCCTGAACATGTGATGCGTCTCTTTCCTCATGAAATATCTGGGGGGATGGGGCAGCGCGTGATGATTGCAATGATGCTCATTCCAAAACCTGATTTAATTATTGCTGATGAGCCAACATCTGCACTTGATATTACGGTCAGACGACAAGTTTTATCTGTATTAGATGAACTTGTGACAAAATCTGGAACGGGACTTATTTTCATTAGTCATGATTTAAATATGATTGCTGATTTTTGTGATCGTATTTTGGTGATGTATGCGGGCCGTGTCTTAGAAGAGTTGCCTGCTTCTGATTTGTCTCACGCTTGTCATCCTTATACAAAGGCGTTGCTCGCGAGTTTGCCACGGCTTGATAATCCAGTTGATATTTTGGCTGTTCCTGAGCGTGATCCTGATTGGTTGTATAATCCTACGATTGTTAATGGCGTTGAGGAGGTTCCTCATGACAAATTGTGAGAATATTATTGATGTTTCTAATTTATCTGTAACTTTTGGTCATAGGCATAGGGCAGTAACAGTTGTTAAAAATGTTAATTTTCATATTAAGCGTGGTGAAGCTTATGGTTTGATTGGTGAATCCGGATGTGGAAAGTCAACTATTTTGAATACATTGGTGGGGCTTATTCCAGATTATAGTGGAAAGTTTCTTTTTGCTGGACAAGAAGTTGAAAAGAAAAGAAGTAAGGATTTTTTACGCTGTATTCAAATGGTTTTTCAAGATCCTTATGCTTCGCTCCATCCAAGAAAAATGGTCCATACGGTTCTTTCTGAATCGCTCAAAATCCATGGAATGGATAAGCAAAGAGAGCGGGTGGAGGATGCTTTAGATTCCGTTGGTTTAGATTCTTCATTTCTTTATCGTTATCCTCATGAGTTGTCTGGAGGGCAGCGTCAGCGTATTGCTCTTGCACGTGCTTTAATTATTGAGCCAGAGGTGTTGTTGCTTGATGAGCCAACATCTGCATTGGATGTGTCGGTACAGGCTGAAATTTTAAACTTGTTGAAATCGTTGCGAGCGAGAAAAAAGCTTACTTATTTGATGGTGTCCCATGATCTTGCTGTTGTTGCACATATTTGTGAACGTGTTGGAATTATGCATAAAGGGATTATTCTTGAAGAGCTTAGCAATGATGAATTGCGTAATCTACATGCGCAACACGATTATACAAAGGAGTTTTTTGAAGCAAGTATAGAGCCTATTGTCCATAGAGAGCAAAGAGCATGATCAATTTTACAGAAGAGAAAATGCAATTTTATTTGTTTTGAAGTTTCTGGAGATGTTTGGCGGCATTGTTAAGAGGGAAGGGGATAATAGGATTTTTTCAGTATGAATTTTCTGGGCAGTGTTTGAGCTGTAATATTTTAAATCCTATTAGAACTTCCATTTTGAAATATATGAGTGACTTATAACATACATCCCTTTGTTTGATATTATTGCATTATTTTTTACTTATCATTTTATGTTCAAAAGTTTTATTTTGGGATTTTAAGCATTAAATTCGTGAGAAATAACAAAAGATAGTAATGTTGTATTTTCTAGAAAAGCTTCTCATTATTTTACAATATCATTTTGTTTTTGGTTGTTCTCTTTTTTACAATTTTATTCTTTATAAAAAGAATTTTTTGTAAAAAACATCCAATGGTCAATGAATGTCTTCAAATATTTCGCTGTTCTCTATTTAAAAAAGCGCTTAAAAACAGCTTATAATAAACCAAAAAGGCAGCAATATACTGCCTTTTTGTTAAATTGAATAGGCTATTTTTACAGTTTTGATTTAAAACTGATAGAGTATTCCTCCTGAAAAGCTTGCACCACTTATACCAGTTTTTTGAAGCTTTTGTTGATAGCTGACATCACCATGAAGGGAGAGGTTAGCGGACAATTATGCACCAATACCAAGCCCACCTTCAACGGAACTTCCCGAGGGGTCACATTTATAATACTTATCAATATGGAATGTCTGATCATCACCAAAGGTTTTGATTAAGTTTACTTTTCCATAGAAAGACATAGGACGGCTGTTTTCAGTGGCAATGGTTTTTGTCAAACGTCCACCAACACGGGATTATCCATTGAGAAGGATTTTGCATCTCAATGGTCAGATTATCAGCATCTTTAATGGTATCAAACATCAAATGTTGATAGGCAAGCTGTGCCTGCGGTTCGAATGTTACGGCTTGAATACCCGTTGCAAATTGTTTGCCAACAGTGGTGGAGATACTCAACATTTTGGCGTTTTTCAATTTTGCAGTTTTACCAATAAGAGCATTGGTGATATCTCCCTTTATTATCCCATAGGATAAAAGCGTATCAAGGTAGAAACCATTGTCACGCTGTTTACTGCCATAGGCGGCGGTGAGTTGAAATGACTATTTATTCAATATGCTCTTACTTGCTGTCTTGCATATCTTTGGGGGTGAAAGAGAGTTGCCCGTAGGTTCGGACAAGACCCAAATGTGTTGTAGATATTTTTCCCTTCTGCGCGACAAGGTTAATAGCTCCTTGTAGAACAGCATAGTGAAGATGAGCACTGCTATAACCATATTTACTAGGAGCACTACTTATCAGAAAATAAGCTTCCTGTTTCTCCATAGGCGTATAAGAAAAAGCCATTCCGTTTGTCTTATTCTTTCCTTAAGACAGATGTCGCATATTGGCTAACAGTTGCACTTTGCTTATCCATATCGGTCAATCCAGCATACAAGAGAGCACATGGCATGATAAAATAGCTTGTATTTATGGCACGATGGTTTTTACTTTTGAGTCGCTATCAAGCAGTACTGGTTGTAAGCGAAAATCCCAGAAATTTTTATTTTCTCCTAAAAGGTTTTGTTCAGCATTTGTTTTACTGTGGTTTGATTTTGGTCCATAAGCTTTCAGTATATATTTATAAGGTGAACCACTTATTGTGATATAGTCCTGTGCAAGTTTGAAAGAGTTTTGATTTACTTTCCCAGAAACTTGAATGAGTGAAAGACCACGTGCACTGGTAAGAGCAGAAGCATCTGCTTTAATATTGTTCTTTTCTAAATGTCCAGTGATATAAACCAGTGTAGTCCCTGAAACATCACCGTGAATCAGAAGATGGTCAGCTTTTTGTTTGTTTATGGCAGCATTATCACTCCATTCGACGTTGAAATGAATTTCTGCTTTTCCTGTAGCATTGTAGACTTTTTTAGTATTTGGTCTGCCAGATCCTATGTGCAACGTGTGATAATGATCTTCAGTTGGCTCTTCAAAAACAATAGAGCTGTTATTGATGTTAAGGACAGAAATATCAGAACGTGCTCTTTGAGCAATATCAAGCAGTTTTTTGTTCTGGCTTTTTTTATTTGTGCTTGTTTTCAATATCCATTTCGTATTGTTTTGCAAATCAAAGACTGTTTTGAATTTTTTTTCAGAGCTCACTTTGCCGTCTAAGATGGAGTGATCGGCGTTTAATGTAAAAGTGAAATCATTTTTTTTCGTTGAAGCTTCGGTTACTAATAAAACATTGGCACGGATTTCTGAATTTTTGAGATTGGCTTTACCAATTGATTCATTTGCATTAATTCCAGTACCGTTTTTAATATGAAGTTTTGCATTGGTTAAATTGATTTCTGATGTTTTATTGTTCTTAGATTTTTCAAATGCTATACCTCTATCTTCTGCTGTGGCAGAAACATTTGTTACATCAATATGTCCATTGTTATTTACAACAAATGCACTATTTTCGGCAATTATTGTCCCTCCACTCATTTTGATTGTGCTGCCATTTTCTGAATAAAGTCCGATCTCAGCATTTTTAATCGTTGTATGGCCATATAATTCAACTAAACTGCCAACATCTTGGCTTTCCGCACCGAATCCATTACTATCTGCTGTTATTAGAGTAACATTCGTGGCTTTAATATGTCCACCGTTTCCGGCAAATAATGCAGTAGTTTTACCTTGTACTGTTCCTTCCGTTATGGTGATGGTGGATTTTGAGTCTTTTGCATAGAGCCCACTGTCATCAGATGATGTAATTTGAGCATTGTCAGTTAAAGTAATAGTGCTGCCGTTTATGGCAGATACTGCTGCACCTTTTGCGTTAAATGATCCTCCAGAAACTGTTATTTGAGAACCATTATCTGAAATTATGCTATTGATTGCTTGCGGAACGGTTACATTTTCTAAAGTAATGGCACTTCTTCTTGCGATTATTGCATTGATTAGTAGTGCATTATCCTTACGATTTAATATCGTTACATCTTTCAGTTTGTTATTGCTCTTGTTTTTTAATAAGTGAACGCCTGCTTCGGAAGCAGTAATGGTTCCTCCGATCATTTTGATTGTGCTATCGTTTTGCGCATCAATTCCGATTTTAACGTCACTGATCGTTGTATTTCCAAGCAATTCAATCACACTGTTAGAGCCAGAGGCTGCTGCACCAGCAGCTACACCACTGCCATTATTAGTTGCTTTTAAAGCAACATTTGTAACCGTAATATGGCCACCTATGTCTGCTTCTAAGGCTGTATATTTTCCTGTCACGTTTCCTGTTGTCATTGTAATTGTGGATTTTGAGTCTTGTGCATAGAGGCCTGCTTCATCATGTGACGTAATTTGAGCATTGTCCGTTAAGGTGATACTGCTACCGTTTTGAGCACATATTGTTGCATAGCTTGAATCAAATGATCCTCCAGAGATTGTTATGTTAGAACGATTATTTGCAATTACGCTGTTGCCTGTTTGAGTCACTTTTACATTTTTTAAAGTGAGACCACTTTCTTTCTCTAGAAGAATTCCTTTGCCTGAATTTCTATCTTTACCGGTTGATATTATTACATTTTCTAGTTTACTTTCGGTGCTCTTACTATTCACGAAGCCAACACCAGTTTTAGAAGTTGTAATAGTCCCCCCAATCATTTTAATTACGCCACCGTTACTTGCCACAAGCCCAACACCAGCATTCTTAATCGTTGTATTGCCATATAATTCAATCATACTATTAGCGCTATTGACTCCTGCGCCTATTATAGGAACATCAGTGACCTGGCCCCCATGTTCATTTGTTGTTAGAGCAACATCCGTGACCTTAATATGTCCACCGTTTTCTGCGACCAACGCTAATTCTCCGGTTACTGTTCCTCCCGTCATTGTGATGGTAGAATGTAAACCATTTGTGTAGAGTCCTTTGCTATTCGATGATGTTGATGTAACTTGAACGTCACCTTTTTTATTGCTGGTTAAAGTAATGTTGCTGCCGTTTCCAGCGTATACCCCTACGTTTTTTCCCTCAAATGATCCTCCAGAAACCGTTACTTTAGAATGATTATTTGCAACTATGCCACTTTTTGCCCGCGTAACTGTTACATTTTCTAAAGTGACGTTGCTTTCCTTGTCTGCACCTATTCCTGTGATTTTAGGCTCTTTATTGTTACTGCCCGATATTTTTACATTTTCTAGCTTGTTTCCATTGCTCTTACTATTATAGAAACCAGCACCGGTTGCAGAAGCTGTAATGGTCCCTCCGATCATTTTAATCATTCCACTGTTTTGTGCATGAAGACCGATTACAGCATTCTTAATTGTTGTATTCCCATGCAATTCAATCACGCTGTTCGGACCGCCGGCAACAACTGTTCCGATTTTATCATTCGTCGCATTTAACGCAACATCCGTGACCTTGATACGTCCACCGTTTTCTGCAACCAACGCCATTTTTTCTGTGATTACGCTTCCTCCCGTCATTTCGATTGTGGTTTCTGAATCTGTTGCATGGAGTCCAGTGCCATGAGATGATGTAGTTTGAACATTGTTAGTTAGAGTTACGCGACTGCCATTGTAAGCAGATATTGCTGCCTTTGTGGCATCAAATGATCCTCCCAATATCGTGATTTCAGATTTATTATTTGCAGTAACGCTATTCATTGCCTTAGTCACCTTTAGATTTTCTAAAGTGACTTCACTATTTTTGTCTGCAAATATTGCAAAAGTTAGTGGAGCTTTGCCTTTGCCACTTGATATTATTATATCTTTTAGCTTGTTTTCAGCATTCTTACTGTTCAAGAACTTAGCTCCAGTGTTGGAAACTGTAATAGTTCCCCCAGTCATTTTCAGTGTAGCACCATCTTTTGCTTCAAGACCGAAGAAAATGCTAGAACCAGTTCCTTTAATGGTTGTACCATCCAGTAATTCAATCGCAGTATTAGAACCTTCAGCTGTTATAGCGTGCGCATTTGTGCTTATGTTGGTGTTTGTTTTTTTGTTTCCGATTATCGTCAAATGCTTGCCGATAATTTGACCACTTTTTTTTGCGTGAATAATTTCATAGGTTTCGTTGGAAACTTCTTTTTTACTTTCTGAAATTTCAAGATTTTTAGCTTGTGCATTAAGATTGATACCAAAAAGTACAACTGCCACAATTGCTGTACAGGATAGAAGAATTTTTTTAGGCATCAGCCTACTCCTTTTAAAGCCCCCCAACATTCATTTTCCCGCTAACTTCATAAGCAGAAGTGAAAATAGATATTGCTTTTATTTTAATAACACAGCACTTTGATATTTTATTTTGCTTTTTTTGTCAAAATTAAAGTTGTATTTATGTTTAATTATGTAATATTAAATTTATTTCATAATGTATTTTTATCTAATTATATTTTAAAAATAAGTTTTTTATTAATGGTACATATTATTTTATATCAATATTCATTTATTTTAATATTTATTGATGTATAATTAAAGAAATACAGTTATATAAAATAAATTAAAAAATATAATATAAATAATAATAGTATTGTTTTTAATATTGTACATTTTCAAAAAAATAAGAGATTTTATAGTTTTAAAGTTAATAAATAATAAATATTTTTGTGTGTAATTTACTTTATACTTTATATTGAGTGGAAAAGGTGAAATTAGAGTGGATATGTGATAATTGATTGTTCTTACCTACATTATGTATCGAATGAGTTTTTGACAGCAAAAATGAGAGAAGGCTTTAATAGAGCGTTGAGGGTTCTTTGAGTGCTCAGTGTCTTCTTTGAACAAATGAAATATAAAAATATACAGAATCCGCTGATAAGCCACAATTTCCGAAAGGCTACATACTATACAAAACTCCGTTGGATGTAGTTTGACATTAGGTTTTGTACTAAGTGGGGAGAGGTGAGATTAGTTAGAAATACGTGATAATTTATTGTTTTTATGGTTATTTTTTACCATTAAATGCGCGTTTTGTAAAATGGCATGGGGCAAGGACCATCCCGTTTTAACAAGCGCCATTATCAAAACCATTGCCGCCCTGATGGCTTTTAACATTGCTCTACGTGTGTTGCGCTTTACCATGACTGGCGCACACGTCTTGGTTTATTTTGGTGCTGATACCACCACCATCACCAAATGGAAAAACATCATTGCTGCTGCTTTTGATCTCTCTTCCCATTGGCAAAAGTTTAAACAAGGACTTTCCTCTGTTGTCGAGTGGTTTGGCAATTTGTGGGAGGGCGTTAAACAAAGCTTTTCCAACTTTTGGCAATGGTTGAAGAGTTTTTTTACACAGGAAAAGCTCTCGGAGAGTGCCAAGGCTGGTATGGAACAAGCGGGCGAAGATCTGGCTAATTCGATTGTCGATGGCTTTATGTCGTCTATCTCAC
>NZ_JBHIRP010000025.1:0-11329 GCF_042197245.1 Bartonella sp. AA18HLJMS
TTTTATCACAGCACAAATCACATTGTTTAAAAATTTAGTCGTTTGGAATTATCGATTATACGTTTAAAGAATGGTATAAGTTTTGCTCTTTTTTGAGCGAAACCTTAAAAAGGAATAATAGGTTTAATTTATAAAGATTGCATAAAAGGATTAAGGATAAGAACGCTTTTAAAACGCTTACTAAAAGTTAAAAAAACGATAAAGAGGTATTTTATATCTTATGAAATGAAAAGCCTTTTAATGAATAGATTGCAGACTAGTTTTTAAGAACGGAATTATTCGCTTCCACAAAACTAATACCACAGTAGTAAAATACTATTTTACCTTAGATATGCTACTAAAAAACGTTTTAAAAGTTACCATTTAAAAGTACAGAGCACAAATATAGAGCGATTAATTTGCAAAAAAGTTATGTTTAAAAGAAACTTATGAAAGCCTTTCTAAATACTGTTTAAACGTTTGAAACAGATGTTTATAACAGTTTCTAAAGCCTTGCGTTTGATAAAAGCGGTTGTTTATTGTCTTTATGAGAGCTTGTTTTAAAAGCCAACGTTTGCAACTGTAAAAAACGGGTTTTGTTAAAGCTACCAAGTATTTTGATTTGTTTGATAGGTTTTGATTTTAGAATGTAAGTTATTTCAATTTACTCAACTCAATTTTAAAGTCAGTATATTGAAACGTTTTAAAAGAAGCATTTTGATCATGTGCTTTATTTCAAATGACTACCTCACAAAGGAGGAGTTATGATTAATACGTTTGATAGCCATAACAAGCGTTTTATAGGCTCTCTCATTCAAATGAGTGATTAAAGATCATACACATCATACATTTCTCTTGATAAGTTTTCATATCTTGAATAGAGCGCTTGTAATATAATACGTTTTGTATATATGCGTTCATAACTCCATTTGAAATGATTCATAAGGGTAGACATTTGAAAGCCGCGTCATAATCACTTGACACGGCTTTTTTTGCATTCTCTCTTTTATGATGGGTTTATAACCATAAAGAAGGCACTTCCATGCCTGTTATTTATGCTATTTATCAATCTTAACAACGTTATCGCTTTCATAAACCTCATAATTTTGAGCAACTGATTTTACATTGCTTTGTTTATCTATTTTTGCTTTTCCATAGGCACGACCATAGACCTTTACAGAACCAGAGATTTTTGCATTCCCATAAACAGAGCCATAAACCGCAGCACGCCCACTCACAAGAGCAGAGCCGTAAACCTTGCCATAAATCTTTGCAAAGCCTTTGATAGCAGCCTGTCCATAAATTTTTGCACTGTTGTAAATACAAGCAGAGCCAGAAACCTTTGAATGACCATAGATTCTAGCATGATCATAAACAAAAACATCATGAGAAACGCGCGCATGTTGATAAATATGGGAGTTGCTATAAACGCGGGCGTGATCACAGACATGAGCATTGCCATAGATATTGCCAGCCACATGAGCACTTCCATAAACACAAGCATGGTCATAAACTTTAGCATATCGAGTGATTAAAGCCTTTCCATAGACCTCAGCATTCCCATAGACACGCCCCCGCACATGAGACAAATGACGTACTTTAGCATGATCAGAAACATGAGCATAGCCATAGACACAAGCCTCATCATAGACCCAGCAATTGCCATAATGAGATAAGTTCCCTTCATTTTCGATATAGCCACCTAAATCGCCAGCCTTAACATCATCAAAATCTCTTAAAGCCCGAATGCGATAAAGGTTTATAATTTGCTTAGTAAGTCTCTCTTTAATTTGTTTGATTTGATTGGTTAATTCATATTTTTTACACATAGAGATCCCCTCACAATCTAATGTGATAAACGTTTGATAAAATTTGAAATGGAAAAATTGGGTTGGAAAGCAGGCGCCCCCGCCGCGCCCGCGCATTATTTACGCAGCGTTATTTTCAATAATCTTTACAACGGTATCGTTTTCATAAACCTCACAATTTATGGGAACCCAATATAAATCACTATCTCTTTTTAATCTTGCATTGCCATATACATTACCTCTAATCACGAAATAACCAGAGATTTTCGCATTACCATAAACAGAGCCATAAACATCAGTATGACAGCCCACGCTAGCATTCCCATAAACCTTGCCATAAATTTTAGCAGCGCCACTGATAACAGCATGATCATAAACCTCAGCATTGCCATGAATACGAGCGCTCCCTGATAATTTTGCATTGCCATAAACCCGCGCCTGATGATAAACCCAAGCATTATAAGAAAGATGCGCATTGTCATAAACATGAGCATTTGCATAAACGCGGGCACTGTCACATACATGGGCATTGCCATAAACATTACCCATTATAATAGCTTTATTAAAAACCTTGGCATTTTCATAAATATGGGCAGGATTTAAAACAAGAGCATTATCGTAAACCCAGCAATTGCCATCATGAGAGAGGTTACTTTCATTTTCAATAAAACCACCCAAGGCACCAGCCTTAACATCGTCAAAATCCCTTAAAGCTTTAATGCGATAAAGAGTTTGATTATTAAATACACGTGTCTCATTTGTGAGTGCAAACTTTTTTTGCATAGCACAATTCCTTTATAAATAGATTTGAATTTTAGAATGAAATGTTTAAAGAGGGGCGCCCCCGCCGCGCCCGCGCGTCATTTACACAGTTGTAAAAACAATATCAGCAGTGATAACGGGTTCTTTATAATTGCCACCAATTTTGGTATCACCACCAATCTCAGTATAGCCAATTACCTTGGCATTGCCATAGACATGAGCATCACCATGGACCTTGCCATAAATTTTTGCATTGTCATAAATGCGAGCATCATCATAAACCTCAGCATTATCAGAAATTAAAGCATTATTGGAAACCCAAGCACCACCATAAACCTTGCCATAAACCTTGGCATTGTCATAAACGCAGCTCCTATCATAAACATGGGCATAACCAGTCACTATAGCATTCCCATAAACCTTGGCTTCTCTATTGACCATAGCAGCGCCACAAACATGGGCATTATCGCAAACCCTAGCATTATCAAAAACTATAGCATTTTCATAAACATGGGCATTATCATAAACCTGAGAGGTTCCTAAAACACGCGCTTTATCATAAACCTCAGCATTGCCATAAATTCTAGTTTTATCAAGAAACTTGCCATAAATAGTGTCATAAATTTTTGCAGATCCAGTAATTTTTGCATTATCCGAAACATGGGCATTATCGTAAATACGAGCATCACCATAAACCATGGCATTGCCACCGACCCAACAATCACCATTATGAGCTAAATTTGCAACCTTATGTATAAAGCCGCCTAAATCACCAGCTTTTATATTAGCAAAATCCCTTAAAGCCCGAATGCGATAAAGAGTATAATCACCAACCTCTATTGTCTCTCCTGTAAATTCGTATTTTTTTGCAGGCTGTTGTTTATTAACAGATGCAGTTTCATTTGAAATGGAAGAGATAACGGGGGTGTTGTTTGATATATTTGTCATAATTAAAACCTGTTTGAATAATATTGTTATTGACAGCCCAGAAGGGCGCCGGGTGCTAACAAACACGGCAAACAGTCCGTCGTTACACTTTTCTCATAAAGAGTATTGTATGGTGTAACCACACCCGACAAAATCATTATATGCTAATCATAACATAAAAGACAGTCAGTATTTTAAAAGATGGGAAAGATTGTTTCGTAATCTACCCGCTGTTTGTTTAGTGTTGTTAAGCACTTGATTATTTATATAACAAAATACGTATTTATTGTCAAATAATATTTTATCTTTTTTGATATTTTTTCTTATTTTTTAAATACGTTGTGTGTTGATAATGTCTTATGCCTATTAATTGCTTCTTTTATATTTATATGCTTTTAAAGCTATATTATTGGCTTTCTTAAATGATTGCGTTATTTTCTGAATCTATACATTTATAATATTTAGAAACGCTCTCATGATGCGTATTTTAAACTTTATAACCTATCAATTTTGTCACTAAATGAATTTTAAATTTTTTGTGAATTTTGTTTATAACATATTTGCAACTTAACAGCTTTTTATAGAGATGGTCTTTATAACCAATGCATTCATTTGCATTATGATTATAAAACCTTGCTGTTTTTATGCATTCTCTATAGCTGTTATATGCTTTATAGCCACCGCATCATTTTTCATTTTCATAAGAGAAACGATAAATAGGATAATTACGATTTATAGACTGTTATGAAAACATCTCAATAGAAACTGATAATTATAGAGATGAGCAAAATCTCTTTTAATAGACCGTGTCAGTGTTGTCAGTTCCTTTTAAGACCCTCTATTATTTTTTTATGAGTAAAAATTAAAAACATTATATTTCAATAGTTTAATATCTTTAAAACATAACCCATATCAAGAGTACAATCTTGAAAGATAACCAATGATGTGAATTGATTAAAACCTGTCAGTTATGTGTCAGTAAATTGAACTGACAAAAGTGATCATTTTAGTGAGTCATTAAAACGTGTCTTATGAAAAGCGTATGACCCTTTAAAGCCTTTCAAAAGATAGCTTGTAACTCATATGAAATGCTATCAAAATCATTATGGTTATGAGTTTTGAAGGGGTTTTGAGTTTTGAGGGTTGCTGCTATTATGTAAAAAAACGATAAAAAGTAAAAACGTTATTTTTCAATATGTTAAGATTTTACAGACCTTTAAAAAACAACCCATATTGATAACACAACCTATAAATTCAACTAATAATATACGTTTTGAGGGGGTTTTGACGGTTTTTACACCTTCAAAACCTATAAGCAAAATGAATATACATAACTCTCTTTAAACAAAGCTTTTGATAACAATAAAGCACTCATTTTAGATTACGGTATAATCTCTTAAAGGCAATGTAAAAAAATCTAATTCACTTTAAGAGTGGATTTCATAAATTTTGCAAAACAATCTAAAAAAATTATTTAAAAATTCAAATCGTATCTTTAATTTGAATTATAAATACATTATTAGACTTTTGCATTAATCAAAGGTTTATGATGATGAAGTTTTTTATTTTACTTTGTTTGTTAATACTCACAGCTTGTGGTCCTATAACACATTTGAACGGAATTGTTGATCCAAACTACAAGGGACGATTTCAAACGAAAAAGGTGGTCATAGGAGGTGTTGGCATGTCTATTTCTGAGCAAAAAGAACTTGAAGACACCTTTGAGAAATCCCTCGTTAAATACAATGTACAGATATTGAGAGGATTAGAACTTTTCCCTCCAACTCGTAATTATTCCTATAACGAGAAAGAGGAAATTATAACAAATAAAGGCGCAGATGCACTCCTAATAGTTAGCGTTGATAATCGTGCTATATCACAGACGTATATCCCGCCAACATATCATCCGGGAACCTCTACAAGTACTATTTCGGGATTTGGAAACTTTGCTACCATAAAAACTGAGACGACACCAGGTTATGTGACCGGTGGATATAATATTAGTAAGCCCGCCATAAGTGTTAGTGTTTATCTTATTCACCATACAAAAAACAAAGAAACCATATGGCTAGCAAAAGGCTATAGCGATGGAAATGCTTTTGCATCATTTTCTAATCTCATAGTAAGCGTTGCTGAAACAACTGTTGAAAAACTAGCCAAAGAGGGGCTTATAGTCCCAAAGTAGAGTTAGGAAAATAGCAGCATAATCACGAATTTTAGCCACAAGGTCGATGTTAATAAAGCTATCATTTTAGATTACGGTATAATCTTTTAAAGGCAATGTAAAAAAATCTAATTCTATTAAAGAGTGGGTTTCTTAAAAGTCTTAAAGCAATCCCAATAAGAGTGTTTAAAAGTACAAAGCCTTATTTTTAGAATAACGCATATTAGGATTGTATCTAATCAACTTAACAAAAGAGGTATAGATTATAGTTATAAGCTCTATACCCCTTATGCGTTTATCATACCCATTATATGAGCATCTTTATAAGTTATTCAGTTTCTCTTAATACCAATTTGGGTAAGTTCTTAACGATTTTCATGGTTTCTAAACTTACCGTAATAACCCTTTGAAACAACTCCAATGGGTAAGCAGGGTTGCCAACGGTTTCAACAGCATAGCGATTGGCATCATTCACAATACCACTCTTTTTATCAGTCTTTACACATTGACGCTCCATAACCCATTCAAGAGCGGGCTTGCCATTGACGATATACTCATAAACTTCAAGAGGGATATCTGTCATAATGATATTGCTGTTATAAATAACCGTTGATTTATCTTTCTCTTTACCTGCTTTTGCGAATTTCATTTCAGTCACATAATAAAATTTTTCGGGATTATAGATCTCTGTTTGTTTTGGATTACCTTTTTTAAAGGTTACTGAATACGGCTCTACAGTTTCATAGTTTATGTGCAAATGCCCCAGTTCACGCCCTGCGGTTACAAACTTCCAAAAGTCATCAGCACTCTTTACACAAGGGATACGAGGCAGTTCTTTAGAGAGGTTATCAGCATAACGGGTGCGATAATCTTCCGAATGAAGTAGACCGTAAACATAATAGAATAGATCATCTTTTGTTATGGCTTCATTAGGATAAGCAGCTTTAAAATGTGCTAATCCCTCATCCGTAATGGCATCACGCTTCTGTAAACCAGCTGTTTTACTTTCTTCTGTAAATAAATGGGATTGTTTCTCACTTTTACTTTTTGAGACCGTAGTATCTTCGTAAATATATCTTGGAAAGCATTGACTTTTTTCTATTGAATCAAAATTAGGTAAATCCTTACTCATTAGTACAGAAAAACCTTTCATTGCACCTACGCCTGTCACTTGTATTACTCTATTTTCAACCGCTTGTTCCATCGGGAATATACATGGAATTTGAGCAACCATTTCATTAAAGGCACGATTATAATAGAGCCATTGTTGTGTAAAAGGACGATATAAACTTTGAATAAGGCATGTATCTTCAAATTCAAAAATCTTTCCTTTAGTTAAATGTTTCTTAAGATTAATACTCCAACTAATTTTACTTTCATCGGCATTAACAAAATTGTCTACAGTTTTAGTACCTGTTTTACCGTCACTATGTGTATAAACACCATTAAAACGCTCCACTTCACTATTGTAGAAAGTAATCATATTACTCATATTTTTCGCGAGAGTTTCATTGCTTGCATTGTATGCCCAAGCATCACGATTGGTTTTTAGACCACAAGAATAAATCTCAAACAGTTTTTTACTATGAGGTTTCTTATCACCTAAAGCTAGGAATGTCTTGAAACTGTCATCACGTTGACCAAGCCAATCATTATGCTTATCCGGTATAATTATTTGCCAACCTTGTTTGCTCTGTGTAATACCATCAATGCTACCAAATTTTTTAATTGTCTTAAGCTTTTTTTCTCTTGTGAGATAATCTCCAATATCACGGAAATATATTTTCCCACGCTGTTGAGATTCTGGATTTTTTATGAGAATAGAGATAGCTATGGGAGCCCGTGATCCAGAACCAAAAATCTTACCACCTTCTTTTCGCGAAAGTTCTCCAGAGGTTCGTTGATTACCCCGTAAATGGAAAATATAAAGGCTGCTAAATTCCTTAACGAGGCATTTTCTTAAACCATTTAAAGAACATGCATTAATAAACCCTGCGTTTGTCACAAAACCAATAATACCACAATCTTTTATACGGTCACTAGCCCATCGAATTGCTCGTATATAGCTATCATAAAGTGCTTGCATATTGATTGATTCAGATTGAGCAGCATAAGTTTCACTGATACGATTATCTAATATGGGATAAGGGGTATTCTTCGCATTATCATTAGCACTTTTTTGACCAGTTGAATAAGGCGGGTTGCCGAAGATAACTTCGATAGTCAAATTTTTCTGATGCTCTAAATATTCACTGTTTTCTTTGAGAATACCTTCCATCAAATTTTTTTCTTCAATCATTCGAAACGTATCAGTCAAACCAATATGCTTGAAAGGGATATAATTTCCTTTCATAAGACCATGATAGGTTGCTTCGATATTAATGGCTGCTATGTAATAGGCTAGCAAGACAATCTCATTTGCGTGGATATCATAACGGTATTTATATTCCATATCCTCTGGTTTGATGAGATTGGATTGTAATAGCCGTGTGATAAAGGTCCCAGTACCCGTAAAAGGGTCAAGAATAGAAACACCACGTGATCCTAGACTTTTTCCAAATTCATGACGCAACACATCATCAACAGAATGAATGATAAAATCAACAACCTCAATGGGAGTATAAACAATGCCTAATTTTTCTACTGTACGCGGAAAAGCATAACGGAAAAATTCATTATAAAGCTCTACAATTAAACTTTGTTGTGCTTCAAGAGTGGTAATTCCACGCGTGTAAAATTGTACACTCTTAGAAATATTTTTGAGATCTTGAGATTCTTCTTTAGGGGTAACTTTATCAAGGACATTGAGTACACGTTGTAAAGCACAAGATACGGGATTCTCTTGAACAAACTGATGCCCCTCAAATAAAGCATTAAAGACTGGACGCGTCACAAGATGTTGCGCAAGCATTTCAATCGCATTTTGTTCGGAGATAGTTGTATTTAAATTACTACGTAATTCGGTCATAAAATCATTAAACACACGCCGTGTTTCAGTTTCTGATTTCGTCAAAACCTCAGTTAAGCGTGTGATATGAGTTTGAGCAAGATCACCAACATTTATTGCCCATTTTTTCCAATAGCTAGGGTCGTAAAATCTATTAACAATAGCAGTTCTAATGACATCTTTACATTTAGAAAAAAGGGGGAGTTCTCCTTGTTCTTCACATGTGTGAGAGGATTCATAAGTTGCTAACCCAATATTAAGTCCTGAATACTCTAATTTTGAGCGTATAGGTAAATCATCAATAACCGTGGTCGTATCTTCTAACGCAAGTTCTTGAGAAGCAGCAACAATTTCAAGAGCATCGCTTACGTCTTGTTTTTTGTGCATATGGTGAATTATTTTATTAAAGTTATCATCATGAGCACGTAAAGCATTGAGAACTTGCCAGATGACATTATACTTTTGGTTGTTTTCTAAGGCTATTTCCGGCGGAATATCAGCGGGTATCCCAACGGGTAGAATGATATAGCCTCTTTTTTTACCCTCTGCTCGACGCATTACACGTCCTATTGCTTGAATAATCTCAATTTGACTTTTGCGCGGGTGTAAAAATAGAACAGCATCAAGAGCGGGTACATCAACACCTTCAGAAAGACAGCGTACATTGGTAAGTACACGACAAGTATTTTCCCCCGCATCTTCCTTTAACCATTCAAGTTGTTTTGTACGCTCTTTAGCACTAAAGGTTCCATCGATATGGGCAAGGGTACAGTTAAGAGGAGGAGTATCTTTATAGTTTTTATGAAGAGCGCGCAAAGATTCTTGCACTTTTTCTTTTTTGAATCTCTTGCATATGCGTTTAGAAGTCTCAATATCTTTGCAAAAAGCTAAAGCTCTACGCATGGGTTTGGGGTCATCTTTAAGATCAAGTTTCAGATCCATTTTGGTAAGGGCTCTATAACAGCCATTAATCTTGGTCCTATCGTCGAGAATAAGTTCATAATTCTTATCGGTTATCAGATGTTGAATGGATTGGCTTACTTCTTCTTCGTTGACAACTAATATGATAACTTTACAAGGTGCTAACAGCTTATCCTCTAAAGCACGTGAAAAGTTGTAAGTATAAAGTTGTTTGCCATAGAGTTTTTCATTATCCATGGATACCAAAACGTTATTGGATAAGAAAGCATTCTTTTTCAGCTTGTCACTAAAGATCTTTGGGGTTGCTGTCATGTAGAGGCGTTTTTTGCCTCGAATAATGCTATTGTCATGAACCTTGATAAATTCAGATTCATGCTTTTCTGTTCCCAACACAACACCAGTTGTTCTATGGGCTTCATCACAAATGATCAGATCAAATTCAGGTAACCCATGGTCTTTTTGTGCATCCGAAAGCACTTGGATAGAATGGTAAGTTGAAAAGATAACCGTCATTGCATCTGTTAGGTTTTCACGCGCTTCTTTGGCAAGGGCTTGGGCATCCGTGGTAGCAGGGAGCACAAGATCTGATGTTTCCATGCCAACAATATCATCTTGGTTTTTACGACGCTTGCCTACTTTTGTATCCGAACACACCGCAAAAGAACGCAACGGGACTTGTGCATCGGCTGTCCATTCACGGATCGTTTGCGAGACTAAAGCAAGCGAGGGCACCAGAAACAACACACGCTTGCCTGTTCCTGCTATGGTTTCTGCTATCTTTAAACTGGTGAAAGTCTTGCCCGTTCCACATGCCATAATCAGCTTACCACGGTCTGCTTCTTTTAACCCTTCACAGACTTTCTTGATGGCTTCTTCTTGATGTGGACGAGGCTCTTTTGTTGATTTCAGAAGAACTTCTTGTTTTGTTGCAAATATTTGCCAATCTATCCGACTGTTTTCCATATGACGAAGGTCAATACGATAAACGGGTATCGCTTGTCCTTTAATCATGGCATTCACATTGTCACTTAATTCCACTTCTGTGGTATCAACGAGAAGACGATATTTAAAGATGTCTTTTCCAGAGGCAGCGATAAAGCTATCAATATCTTTTTTACTGATCTGATGGTCAGCTTTATAAAACTTACATTGAATAGCCACATATCCCTCTTGATTGCGAAGCTTTGCCACCAGATCAATGCCGATATCATTTTTATTCCAACCTTCACGCTCTGTTGCCCATTCATAATAGCTCTCAACCGTTTCATATCGTCCAAAATGGAGAGGGTCATGCATAAGATAAGCCATGACAAGATTTTCAAACAGCGTTCCCAATTCACGGGGTGATTTTGCTTGTTGACGATAATATTCTAAGAGAGAGCGTAAAGTGACGTGTTCATTATCAGAATGATGAGGGCGAAGCATAAAGAATAAACTCCATGACAATATATTCTATTGATTAATTCTCTTCAAAAGAATCAAAATGAAGCTTATTAAATCCATTTTGAGTAAATGGTGAAAAAAATGCAGAAAAATGCGAAAAAACGGATAAATTTTTTTCAAAAGGGTTTTTAAAGGTACTTATCCACAGCCCATGGCATAGGATAAGATCAGCAAAGTAGTGAAATTTGCTGTTTATTTTATGGAAAAAAGACAAATGCACTATGTGCTTTAAAATATCATAATAATTATTTTGATAGGTTTTATGAGTCACTAAAATAGTCTATTTTGTCAGTTTAATTTACTGACACAAACTGACAAATATATATTATGGATTGTATTTAAGGTTGTATTGTCGATATAGGTTGTATCATTAAAATA
>NZ_JBHIRP010000026.1:0-8766 GCF_042197245.1 Bartonella sp. AA18HLJMS
TCTTCTTCTTTTCCTAAGACGGATGTTCTGATATTGGCTAAGAGTGCGTTTTGTTTAGCCATATCGGTTAATCCACTATAGAAGAGAGCATTTGGCATGACTAAGTAACTGGCCGTTTGTGCTACAGGGACGATCACACTTGGACCAGAACCAGAATCCGTTTCAAGAATTTCTTTATGTAAGCGGAAATCCCAGAAATTTTCATTCTTTTCATCAAAGAGGCTTTGTGCAACATCGGCTGTACCGTGGCTTGACTCTGGTCCATAGGCCGTTAGCGTATATTTATAAGGCAAACGATTTCTTGTGGTATAGCCATTTACGAGTTTGAAAGAGTCTTCTTGTGCTTTTCCAGAAACTTGAATGAGCGAGAGACCACCTATATTGGAAGGATCAGCAGCATTGACTACACTACTTTCATCTCCTGAATCGCTTTTGATATAAACTGTTGTGGAGCCTGAGACATCACCGTGGATCAGAAGTCTATCGGTTTTTTGATCGGCACTTGCTACGCCATCACTCCAAGCAATGTTGAAGTAAATCTTTGCGTCTCCCGTTGCGTTGTAGACTGTTTGCGTATCTGGTTTACCAGATCCTATATGCAATGTGTGATAATGATCTTCTACCAGTCCATCAAAAACAATAGAGCTGTTATCGAGATTAAGCGTAGAAATATCGGAACAAGATCTTTGAGCAATATCAAGCAGTTTGCCATCAGCATCTTTTTCTTTTGTACTGGTCTTTAGTGTCCATGTTGTCTTGTTTTTTAGATCAAAACGTACAGTTCTATTTTTAGCAATATTCGCTCTGCCCTCTAGAGTAGACTGATCCGCGCTTAAGGTGAAGGTGCCATTGGAGATCGCTTTAACCTCTTTATTGTTCCAATAATTGTCATTTTTCCAAGATTTTGGATCTTCGAAAAGACCATCTCCTAACAATACATCAGCATGGATTTCTGAATTTTTGAGATTTGCTGTACCGATTGATAAAGTTGGAATATCTTCCATGTTTGTGTTAGTAAAAGCTCCAACAAAAATTCCTGTGCCATTTTCAACGTGAATATCTGCATTGGTTAAATTGATTTCACTGCTTTTACGTTTTTGTGGATCATCTGGATAATCTAGATCAGGATTAGAGAGAGCTATAAATTGCAAACCAGCAACTCCTGCTATCATAGAAGTATTCACGACATCAATATGTCCATTAAATGCCGCCCATAGTGCAACTTTTTTTGCTTCTATTTTATTTTTTATTGTATTCTCTGCTGCTCCAATATAACCATTCGTCATCTTAATTGTGCTATTATTTGCTGCGGTGAGACCAAAATCAAAGTTTTGAATGATTGTTTTACCATTTAATTCGATTGCACTACCAAGTTCCGCAACGTTTACAGCAACGGTTTGTTGTTTACTTTCAACACCAGTTATTGTTAAATCTCCGCTAATGATTTTACTTCCACCGTCTGCATAAAAACCTTCATCGACATTTTGAATGGTTGTTTTGCCCATTAACCTAACTTCACTACCAGAGTCCGATGTCCATATACCAGTGCGTTCGTTGTCGGAGCCTTCAAGTGCTTCACCACCGATTATCGATAAGTTTTCGCTAATGATTTTACCACCGTTAACTGCTCCAAGGCCGTCCAAAGTATTGTTAATTATTGTATCACCATGCAATTGAATTGTGCTGTCATTGCCACTTACAAATGCACCGCTTCCTTTTCCCTCTGTTGTTAGAGCAACATCTGTGGCATCAATATGCCCTCCGTTGATTGCGAATAACGCTGTTTTGTTCGCGGCTACGGATCCTCCCGTCATTATGATCTTAGATCCTGAACCGTCTGCAAGGAGTCCTTCGCCATTAGATGATATAATGTTAGCATTGTTTTTTAAGATAATCGTACTGCTGGTTTCGGCGCTTCCTCCTACATCACGTCCACTAAATGATCCTCCTGAGACCGTTATTGTTGAGTGATCATTTGCAACTATACTGGCGGCTGCTTGAGTCACTGTTACATCTTTTAAAGTGACGGTACTTTTATCTGCTTTTATTCCAAAGTTCAGTAACGCATCGTCTTTATTATTCGATATCTTCACACCTTCCAGCTTGTTTTCACCGCTGTTACTGTTTAAAAAGCCGGCACCAACTAGAGAAGTTTTAATGGTCCCTCCAGTCATGTTTATTGCGCCACCATCGTTTGTTGTAAGTCCAATTTCACTATTACTAATCGTTGTTCCTTCAAGCAATTCAACTACACTGCCTTCGCCATTAGAAAATACACCAGACGATATATCTTCGTCACCTAGAGATACATCTGTAACATTTAGAGACACATTTGTGACCGTAATATGTCCACCATTTTCAGCAACCAATGCATTACCTTTCCCCGTGACGGTTCCTCCCGTCATGCTGATGGTGGAGTTTGAACTATTTGCATAGAGTCCAATGTTATCAGATGATGTAATGTTTGCATTGTTGGTTAAAGTGATGGCGCTGCCGTTTTGAGCAGATATTGTTGTATTTTGTGCATGAAATGATCCTCCTGAGGCTGTTATTGTTGAGTGATCATCTGCAACTAAGGCATTGGTTGCTTGCATGACGGTTACATCTTTTAAAGTGACGGTACTTTTATCTGCTTTTATTCCAAAGTTCAGTAACGCATCGTCTTTACTATTCGATATCTTTACACCTTCTAGCTTGTTTTTGCTGTTGTTACTGTTTAAGAAGCCAGCACCAACTAGAGAAGTTTTAATGGCTCCTCCAGTCATCTTGATTGCACCATCGTTTAGTGCTTGAAGCCCGAGTGCACTATTACTAATAGTTGTATTTCCAAGTAATTCAATTACACTGCCTTCACCAACAGAAAATACACCAGACGATATATAGTCGTCACTTGGAGCCACATCTGTAACATTTAGAGACACATTTGTGACCGTAATATGTCCACCATTTTCAGCAACCAATGCATTACCTTTCCCCGTGACAGTTCCTCCCGTCATTGTGATGGTGGATTTTGAACCTTCTGCATAGAGTCCAACATTATCAGATGATGTAATGTTTGCATCATTGGTTAAAGTGATAGTGCTGCCGCTTTTAGCAGATATTGTTGTATTTTGTGCATGAAATGATCCTCCCGAGATTGTTATTGTCGAATCATTCTCTGCAAATATACCGGCGGCTGCTTGAGTCACTGTTACATCTTTTAAAGTAACGGTACTTTTATCTGCTTTTATCCCAAAGTTCAGTGGCGTATCGTCTTTATCACTCGATATTGTCACATTTTCTAGTTTGTTTTCATGACTGTTACTGTTTAAGAATCCAGCACCAGCTGCAGAAGCTGTAATGGTTCCTCCAATCATCTTGATTGCGCCATCATTTTGGAATGCAAGCCCGATTGCACTACCACTAATTGTGGTCTTTCCAAGCAATTCAATTACACTATTTGCGCCATTAGAAAATACACCAAATGACTTATCGCTATCATTTGTTTTTAGGGTAACATCTGTAACAGTAATATGACCACCATCTTCAGCAACCAAAGCACTCGCTTTTCCCGTGACGTTTCCTTCTATCATTGTGATGGAGGAGTTTGAATCTTTAGCATATAATCCAACATCATCAGATGATGTAATTTTTGCACCGTTTGTTAAAGTGATGGCGCTGCCGTTTTGAGCAGATATTGTTGCATTTTGTGCATGAAATGATCCTCCCGAGATTGTTATTGTCGAATCATGATCTGCAAATATACCAGCGGCTGCTTGAGTCACTGTTACATCTTTTAAAGTGACGGTACCTTTATCTGCTTTTATTCCAAAGTTCAGTGGCGCATCGTCTTTACCACTCGATATTGTCACATTTTCTAGTTTGTTTTCACGGCTGTTACTGTTTAAGAAGCCAGCACCAGCTGCAGAAGCTGTAATGGTTCCCCCAGTCATCTTGATTACACCACCGTTTTGTGCTTGAAGCCCGATTGCACTATCACTAATCGTTGTCTTTCCAAGTAATTCAATCATGCTACCAAGGTCATCAGAAGCTACACCAAGTCCATCACCATTTGTTTTTAGGGTGACATCTGTAACAGTAATATGGCCACCGTATGTTGTCGTTACTGCTTCCTCTTTCGCTGTAATGCTCCCTCCTGTCATTTCGATGATGGACTTTGAACCTTCCGCATAGAGTCCAGCATCGTTATATGATGTAATTTTTGCACCGCCAGTTAAAGTGATGTTGCCGCCGTTTTGAGCAAATATTGCTGCTTTTTCTGCATCAAATGATCCTCCTAAGACTTTTACTGTGGAATCATATGCATCTATGGCAGTTTGTGCTTGCGTCACTGTTACATTATTTAAAGTGACATTACTGTTAGTTGCCTTGATTCCATTGATTAGTGGCGCATCATCTTTCCCACTTGATGTCACTACATCTTTCAGTTCGTTTTCTTTGCTCTTGCTATCTAAAAAGAATGCACCAACTTTGGACGCTGTAATGCTTCCCCCAGTCATTGCGATTGCGCCACTTTCTTGTGTTTTTAACCCGATTGTCGCATCATTGATCTTTGTATCAGATAATTCAATCACACTGTTTTCACCTTGAGACAATGCGCCGAATCCACTCTCAATTTTAGTACCCTTATTATATGCAGGGTTATCCCCTTCTGTAGTAGGTGCACTTGTGGTATCTTCCTTAGCTGTTAGAGTACCACCCGTGACTTTAATATGACCACCATCGTTTGTATACAATGCTGCGTCTTTTCCAGTTACGCTTCCCCCAGTCATTTTTATGGTGGTATTTTCATCATCGGCATGGAGTCCGTTACCATTAGATGAGGTAATGTTAGTACCGCCATCTACAGTAATGGTGGTGCCGCCCATAGCATATACGCCATCCATTTTACCTTCGAATGATCCTCCGGATACTATAACTTGAGAAACGACATCCGCAAGTATACCAGTTTCTGCTTGCTTAACTGTTACATTTTCTAAAGTGATAAAACTTTCGTTGTTTATTTCTATTCCAAAGAGTGATGATGCTTCATTTTTATTATCTGATATCACTACATTTTGTAGTATATTTCTACTATTCTTACTATCATCAATATAAACACCAGTTTGAGAAGCTGTAATGTTCCCCCCAGTCAGGTTGATGTTAGCGCCGTCTTTTACAGAAATACCAAAACGAACATCAGAATCAGTGCCTTGAATATTTAAGCCATTTAATTCAAGCGCACTGTTAGCACCTTCAACTGTTACAACATATTTATCGCTACCTGTGTCTGTATTTGTGTTTTTATTTCCAGTTACAGTTACAGTACTGCCGGTGATTTTTCCTTTGTCTTTTACATAAATAGTCTCGTACGTTTTTCCGGATATATCTTTTTCTTCGTTGGCAACGTCAAGAGTTTCAGCATGTGCAGTGAACTGGATGTTGAATAGGATGATAGCAGCCGCAGCCGTGCATGATAAAAGGGATGTTTTATACACCAGTATTCTCCTTATGAGAGCCCCCAAATATTCATTTCCCCGCAAACTTCATAAGAAGAAGTGAAAATGGATAGTTGTTATTAATTTCGATAATTGTCTTTATTTGGTAAGATATTTTTGGTTTTTTGTCAAAATTAAAAAACAAATGATATTAAATTTGTATTAATTTATATTTAACACACAATGTGTTTGTAATTATTTGTATTATATAATTAAATTTATTGTAAATCTATATTATAGAAATTATAAATATTATTATAATACTTACATAAGTTATATTATTTTTTTATAAAGTAATAATAGTATTTTCTGTAATACTTCTGCATTTTTATAACTTGTCAAAGTAAGTGATGACGGTAATAATCAAACACTATTGCTAGCACTTTTGATTAGTTATACCTTATTTATCATAATATTCTAATATATTTGATCTTGATATCCAAAGGAGTTGGGTGCTCTAATATAAGAATACATTCTTTCTCCTGTTGGGGATATTTTAATACTATACGACTAAGTTTTTATAAGCTGTTGATGTATCGATGACATTTGAAAGAGCCAGAGCCCAAGCTTATAAATCTTAATCAATGAAGATGCTTCAAGTTGAAGGCTTGAAATCAACAGTGCTTTTATATCATCAAAGTGCACCTTCATTGAAGGATTATTGCTTTCGTTATTTCGAATTTTTGACATATTTTTGACAATAAAATCTAAAAAATTGCTTCTGAGGAATTTTTTAATATAATATGTAACGTTTTTATGGCGATAGGTTTATGAGATATAAAGTTGAATTGGTAATCACCGTGATTGCTTTTACTCTCTCTGGTTGTTTTAATCTTGATGCTGAAAAAATAAAAAGAGACAAGAGGCTTTATCATGATGCATTCATGGATTGGTCGATGAAAGAAAAGTCTCTTACAAAAAATTATACTGCTATCATTATGGCTGATCCGCAACCGTGGCGTTTAAACTCTGGTGATGCCAATGGAATATCAAACAGAGAGCCATGGTTAAAGATAAATGAGCAGGTTGCTGGTGTGATAAAAGCGCACAAGGCTGCATTCCATATTGTCAATGGTGATCTGACGGAGTTTGGACAACAAAAAAACTATGATGATTATGAAAATGTTTATAAAACTCTTGGAGCACCTGTCTATGAGGGGCTAGGGAATCACGATTATGCCAATAATGTTGGTAATTGTACAAATCCTCAAGAATTCAGTTTTTACAAAGATGCTTGTTCTATAAGTGCAGTTTCAAGAATGGTATCGGAAATCAAAAAATACCGTAGTCAATTATCGCATTTCAATGCAGATGTTACTGAAAGCTTGGTTCCCATTTCGGGTGGAAATATTCGCTCGATAAGGGGGAGTTTGAGTTATTCTTGGGATTATGGAGATGTTCACTATGTGCAGCTTCACAATTATCCAAGCTATACGGTTGGTTTGAAGGGGCAGTCTACAGAAGTGCAAATCAATAAATCTTTAGATTGGCTTAGGAACGATTTAGCTGCTGCTGATGCAAGAGGTAAAGTGACAATCATTAATTTTCATGATGCGCGTGCTGCTTCCATTGATGGTGAATCCTTTTTTATTCGTAAAAAGAATGCTAAAGATTTGTCGGTCTTTAAGTCAATTATTACCTCTCATAATGTTAAAGCAATCTTCGTGGGGCACACGCATTATCAGTCTTATTGCCGTGCGAAAAATGATAAGGTTTTTGGAAATATCCCTATATATACAGCTGGTGCGCTTTTTAATGGAGATTATTACCTCATAGATGTGAAAGGCAAGACCATTCACGTTAAAGCCTATAATGGAGAAATAGGAAAACCGCTTTTAATTAAAGATCTTGGCGTTATAGGGAAAGACACCCAATTTTCGGCAAGTTGCAGTAAGTTATAATAGGATTTGTTTCTTTGTCTTAAAGCATGAGGGAAAAAGCGTATTATATGTGCGGACTTGAAGAGCAGTAGGAGTGTCTAAATGTTACTTAGAAATAGAGTGAAAAATCAGACATCTTTTTTATATCTTTTTCAAAGCTGTTAAGATTTCAGGTTATACGCTATAAGTGCAATGGTTTAATGTGAACTGAGCTTTAATACAAAGCAGAATAATGGTTTGTTATTCTATTTTTTCTTTTTAGGCATTCATCTTTGAAGAAAGGGGAGTTTGTCAAGGGTGTGTTCATAATTTGCTAGCACATGTTGTCCTGAATTATCAAGAAGGCTGTTTCTATTAGTTTGTTGCAGTATAATTATCAAGTTATGCCCTTTGTTAGAGTTTATAATATCTACTCATGGGCAACTCTTTTCTTTTTCATAAGAAAAGCTTTTTATTTTGATCAATTTTTTACTTATAATCTTCAAACAATTGATGTTTTGTGATGCTGTATAATTTCTCTTGATTAACCGTATGAACTTTTAGTTGTATTACAATTTTATCTTCTTCTTTTATACGTAAGTAAATCGTTACAATAAGTATGATATAAATATTGGAGTCTGTTTATAGCTGTTATGGTCTCATGCAATTATCCTTAGATGACTCTCACGTGTTTTGGCAGTTTTATCTTTTCTTTGAGAGAGGTGTACAAAGGGGATTTTAAGAAGTTCTAGTTTAGAAAGAGCTTTTTTGCCCGCGAACAGCTCTCTGATGCTGCCAAGGCTGGTATGGAACAAGCGGGCGAAGATCTGGCTAATTCGATTGTCGATGGCTTTATGTCGTCTATCTCACAATTGATGGATTTTTGTAAATCTTTGCCTAGCCGTATTAAGGGGTGGATTGGTTCCATTGATGTAAGAGAGTTTTTGCCAAGTTTTTTGGGAGGTAAAACAGCCATTCAGCCCATAGCACAATTTGCGGGGGCGGGGCATGCCAATTACTCTGCGAGAGAGCAAAGAGACAAAGACCGTTCCCCCATCACACACAATCAAAACGTCACAGTGCATGTTAATGGGGCGCGTGAACCCATGGCCACTGGTCGTGCGGTTGCCCATGCTTTGCAACGGGCACGTGCCAATGCTCTGCATGGCGGGACAGAATGAGGGGAGGGCGTCTATGAGAGATCCTTTGATGATGTTAGGACCGCATCAATTTTATGTGGACTGGCTGAATTTCCAATCCTTTGAAGAAGAGTTTTCTGCCTCCTGGGTTTGCCTAGAGCGTTTTGGCAGGTCCCCCAGTTTGCAATTTACCGGCTATGGCAATGATGCAAAGACCATTCATGGAGTTTGGTTTCCAGAAGAATTTGGTGACCGGGTAGCGATAGATGCCATCACTACAACTATTCGAAG
>NZ_JBHIRP010000028.1:0-7535 GCF_042197245.1 Bartonella sp. AA18HLJMS
ATGAAGTTTGAGACATTGAATTATGCTATTCAGGATGTTCGGAAAGAAGCAAGACAAGCTGCTGCTATTGGTCTAGCAGTATCTAATTTAAGCTATGACGATACACCGGGAAAATTAAGTTTTTCACTTGGTACGGGTGTATGGCGCAGTCAATCTGCACTTGCTATTGGTGCTGGTTATATGTCTGAAAATGGAAGATTTCGCTCTAACGTATCTGCAACGAGTGCTGGGGGACATTGGGGTGTAGGTGCTGGATTTAGGGTAACACTGAATTAACAATAGAAAATTCGAAATAAATTTTCCTTCTCTTATCAAATGAGTTACATGTGCCATTTAAAGAGAAGGAAAGTTATTTTCATCATAAATGAATAGCAATAGAAGATAAGGGCGTATTTCGAGTAAAAATATATTTTTTGTGAAATTTTATATGAAAAAATCATTTATCACCTCCAAAAGGAATTATTTGAGTAATCGATATTTATTTTTAAGAGAGTTTTGCCTTCTTGTCTCATCAGACAAGGGTAAAAATTTTATAAGAAGTGATATTTTACACAGAAATTCATAGAGTAGTATACTTGTAAAGTTTTATAAAATATATTCTGTAATAATAATCTTAGAGGGACTAATTTTAGTTACAGTGAAACATTTTAACAAAAAAACTACAAATGCAGAGGGATGTTTTCATATAAATTAACAGAGTACGTGTAACCGCACAATATTTGAAAACTACACAGTTTATAATTTTATAATAGAAATATCCACGAGGAGTATTCTTAAAGAAATAAAAAGTCTCATTTCTTCCTTGCTATTTTTTAATAATCTGTATAGAGTACGAAAAATTAATTAAAAGAAACTAGAAATCTTTTCGCAAAGCGGGGTGCGGTAAGTTATGGCAAAATTACAAAATCACAATTATCTGATCTCAAAGAGCTTTAAGAGATATAAATATAAAACTCAGGAATATCTCGCTTATTTTCACGCCAAAAGCGCAATAACCCTACAAAAAACGCTCTAAATTACTCAACAAACAGCTTAACTCCCTTCCGCAATAAACATTTTATTGCCTCTTAAACACACAACCCCTAATAATAGTACACAAATATGTTTTTTCTACACTTTTTTCACCTTTCTTCACCTTTAAATTTAAAGGCTCTGCTGAAGAAAAACACCCCTCCTTAAAGGGGGATAAATAAAAACCACATTAATTGGACTATCGATCAACGTCGACTTCTATCTCATTGATATCTTAGATAGTCCTCTTCCGCATTATGACAACCCTAATCTTTTATAAAACAAGAAAAAACAATCTCTGGAGCTTAGTAGCACCGGAATATGTCTTTTTGATGTTTTAAATATCTTTTTTTACTTAGAGGATTTATTATGAAAAAAATATATACCACACCACACACGCTAGCAGTGAGTAATTTAAAAAATTCTTGCTCGTCTTATCGATTACCTTTTATTAAAACGCTTTCATTAGTGTCAGTAGCTGTCTTTTTATCAAATGCTTCTCCTGTTTTTGCTTGTGATCTTTGGGGTAATGTAGCACAGTATTTTGGCGGAGGTGCAAATATACGTAAAAGTATTGCGCCAACCTATATAATTAGCGGTGGTGTCTATAGAGATGTTGGCTCTGCGTTTGAAAAGGTAAATAGAGAGTTCCAAGGTGTTTATCAGCAGTTTCAGATAATCTCGTCCAATCATCTTGTTCAGCAAAATTCTGCAGGGACTATTACAGTTGGTGCGACCAAAGGCGGCACTGTAGTAGACTTTACAAATAATTCTCGTGCAGCGCGGGTTCTTACTGGTGTTGCTGATGCTGCGCTTAGTCCAACATCGAATCAAGCAGTCAATGGTTCCCAGCTTTATAAATTGGGCTCTGCGATTGCGAAATCTTTTGGTGGTGGTGCTGGATATGATTGCTATGGAGAATGGATAGTTCCTACTTTTACGGTTAACGTCGTTGGGGAAAGTGGTAAGGGAACTGTAAAGCACTATAAAAATGTTGCGGATGCATTTACTGGCGTGGGTGATTCTTTTGTAAATCTTAATAAAAAGGTTGAAAATTTATTCCTTAGTGCGATCGGGGATCAATTTGTTCGCCAAAATTCTGCAGGGGTTATTACAATTGGTGCAAACAAAGATGGCGCTGTAGTAGACTTTACAAATGCTTATCGTGAGGCGCGGGTTATTACTGGTGTTCGTGATGGTGCAGTTAATCTAGTATCGGAGCAAGCGGTCAATGGTTCCCAGCTTTATAAATTGGGCATTGTGGCTATGAAGTCCTTTGGTGGTGGTGCTGACTATCAAGATGGAAACTTGCGTTCGCCTACTTTTACGGTTAAGGTTTTTGATAAGGATGGTAATGGAACTGAAAAGGACTATCATAATGTCGCGGATGCATTTACTGGCGTAAATAGTTCTTTCACGAATCTTGATAAAAAGATCGAAAATATAGTCATTAATGCGGCAGGTGAAAGTCTTGTTAAGCAAGATGCTACATCAGGACTTATTACCATTGGTGGAAAAGTAAGTGGGACTAAGGTAAGTATTGCAAATATTGATAATGCGGTGCGGACTCTTTCGGGTGTTGGCGCTGGTTCGATTGCAGCAACTTCAACTGATGCGATAAATGGTTCTCAGCTTTATTCCATGAGCAATGTAGTTGCAGGCTACTTTGGTGGTGGTGCTGGCTATAAAGATGGAAACTGGAGTGCTCCTACTTTTACGGTTAAGGTCTTTGATAAGGATGGTAAGGGAGCTGAAGAGAACTATACAAATGTTGCTGATGCATTTACTGGCGTAAATAGTTCTTTCACGAATCTTGATAAAAAGATTGAGAATATAGTTATTAATGCGGCAGGTGATAGTCTTGTTAAGCAAGATGCGGCATCAGGACTTATTACCATTGGTGGCAAAGTAAGTGGAGCTAGGGTAAGTATTGCGAATATTGATAACGCGGTGCGGACTCTTTCTGGTGTTAATGCTGGTTCGATTACAGCAACATCGACTGATGCGATAAATGGCTCTCAATTTTATTCCATGAGCAATCGAGTTGCTAGCTATTTTAGTGATAATGCTGGATATGATGAAGGTGGAAACTGGCGTGCCCCTACTTTTACGGTTAAAGTCTTTGATCAGAATGGTAGTGGGACTGAAAATAACTATGAAAATGTTGCCGATGCACTTACTGGCGTAAGCAGTTCTTTTACAAATCTTAATAAAAAGATCGAAAGTGTGACAGGTGATAGTTTTATTAAACAAAATAGCGCTGGGCTTATTACGATTGGTGGAAGCAAAGGTGGCGATAGAATAGATATTGCAAACAGCATTAATGCCTCACGAATTCTCTCTGGTGTTAGGGGCGGTGCTTTTAATAAAGACTCGACCGAAGCAATAAATGGTGGTCAACTTTATCGTATGACTCAGGCATTTGCGAGTTATTTTGGCGGTGGTGCTGGGGTTAATGAAAAAGGAAAATGGGTACCTCCTACTTTTACAGTTAAAGCCTTTGATAAGGATGGTAATGAGACTGAAAATACGTATACGAGCGTTGCGGATGCCTTTGCTGGCGTTAATAGTGCTTTCACAACTTTGAATCATGAGATTGTTGAGATAAAGAAAACCGGTTCTGGTGAAAAAACTAAGCCATCTCAAAATGGTGATAATATTTCAGACGACTTTCCTTTTATGAGAAGCGCATCTGTAAAAAGATCGTCTCGCGCCCTAGGTGATGTGAAGGCTCCAACTACGGTAACTATTGCTGCTAAGTCACCATTAACTCAAGTAAGTTTTATGGATGCTAATGGTAAAAGTCGGCGTCTTTTTGACATTTCTGCTGGTGATATTTCTGTTAACTCAAGCGATGCAATCAATGGTGCACAGCTCTATTCGATAAGCAACCAGATTGCTGCTTATTTTGGTGGTGGTTCTGGGTATCAAAATGGAGAATGGAGCGCTCCTACTTTTACAGTTAAAGCCTTTGATGAGAAGGGTAATGAGACTGAGATAAAATATAGCAGTGTCGCGGATGCCTTTGCTGGTGTTAATAATGCTGTCACAACTTTGAATCATCAGATTACTAAGATAAAGGACAGCAATATTGTCAAGCCAATGAATATACCATCTCAAAATGGTGATAATATTTCAGACGGCTTTCCTTTTATGAGAAGCGCATCTGCGAAAAGCTCATCTGCTGCTAGATCACCATTAGCTAATGAAGAAAAGGGAGCGTATGACGTTAGTCGTAAAGGAGTAGCGAGTAAGATTACTAATGTAGAAAACGGTGTTGTAGACGACACTTCTCAAGACGACATCAGTGAAAGCCAATTTGAGCGCGTTAGCCAAAGGGTTAGCAGTCTTGAAGAGAAGGCAAAAGATTTTGATCAGAAAGTAGACAAAATCGACCAAGAAATGCTCTACGTCGTTAAGTATGATAAAGATGAAGCGGGTCATAAGACCAATAAGATCTCTTTAGTAGGTGCTGATGGAAGTCAACCGGTCGTGATTGATAATGTAGGAGATGGCAGAGTTGAAGCAGGTTCTAAGAGAGCAGTAAATGGTAATGAGGTGTATGATTTCACTCAACAGCAGATGAAGAGTGTTCTTGATGATGCGCACGAGTATACGAATAAGGAGGTCGGTAGTGCAAGAAACGAGGCAAAATTCTATACTGATATGAAGTTTGAAGCATTAAGTTATGATATTAAGAATGTGCGCAAGGAGGCAAGGCAAGCTGCAGCGATTGGTTTAGCAGTGTCTAACTTACGTTACTTCGATGATCCAGGTTCTTTGAGTGTTTCATTTGCTGGCGGTTTGTGGCGTGGCCAATCTGCCTTTGCGATTGGTGCAGGTTATACCTCTGAAGATGGCAAGATTCGTTCTAATCTATCAGCAACCAGTGCCGGAGGTCAGTGGGGCGTAGGTGGTGGAATAACTCTGAAATTAAAATAACACCAGAGAATACAAAAAACGACAATTTAACCAAAATTTCGCCCTTGTCTCATTAGGCAAGGGCGAAATTTTTTATTATAGAGAAGTAATATTTTACATAAAAAGTTATAATTATAACTCTCATAACAATATGCTCTACAGTACTCATCTTAGTGAGGCTGATTTTAGTGAGAAGTGAATCAATTTAACCAAAATTTTACAAATTCAGAGTAATATCTGCATATAAATTACTAGAGTGCGTAATTGCACAGCATTTTAAAAGTGTACGTTCTATAATTTCACTGATAGAAAATATCCATTGGGGGGATATGTTTAAAAAATCAAAAATCACATTTTATTATTTTGTTTATTTGCTCTGTACACAAACAGTAGCCGCAATTATGAGTAAGACTCATTTTGTTCAAAAGGGAACAACTCAAACAAGCTATGAAGCAGAATCTCTAGCCTATAAAGTATGTAATAAAGCTATGAATTTTAAAATCATAAAGATATTGCACGATTACATAAACGAGAAAGACTCATTCTGTTAAAATAATAAAACTCATTTTCTTCTTGCTATTCTTCTTAATAGTCTATAAAAGAGTAAATGAGTCCCCAATAAGACTCATTCTAGTAAAAACAGAATAAATTTCTCGCAAAGGGAGGTGCGATGAATTATGAAAAAATCACACAACTACCATAACTGTATTTTAAGCTCTTCAAAGAAAAAGTTCTTAAGCGCTGAAAGTGCACCGCTTACCCTTACGGTAAAAGCGCAATAACCTCATAAAAACACTCTAAACTACTCACCAAACAAACCAAACCTCTAACAATAAAAACTTTATTGCTTTTTAAGCACACAAAATAAGTTCTTTTATTTCAAAAAATATAAACCACGTATCTAACAGTAGCGCGCAAATATGTCTCTTTTATGTCGATTTCATCTTTCTCCCCATCCTCAAATTCATAAACTTTGTTGCAAGAAAACACCCTACTTAAAAGCGAGAAAAATCAAAACCTTAACCTTACCGAAGTTCTAACCACCGCTGTCGACCTCTGCGACAAACCCCAAACTTTATAAAGAACAAGGAAATACCATACCCCTAAATCACCTTTAGCGCTGAAATGTGTCTTTTTAATGTTCTAAATATATGTTTTTTACTTGGAGAATTTGTTATGAAAAAATTATATACCACACCAAAAACGCTAGTGGTGAGTGATTTTAAAAATTCTTGCTCGCTTTATCGATTGCTTTTTATGAAAGCGCTTTCAGTGGCTTCGGTGATTATCCTTTTATCACATGTTTCTCCTGTTTCTGCTGCTACTCAGATTTTTAATAACATATCAAACGATTTTAGTGGTGGTACAAATGTGCTTAAAGGTATTCCGCTATCCTATAGAGTTGGCAGCAAACTGTATAGAGATATTGACATTAACACTACATCTATGGGGAGTGAAGATACCTTCAAAAACTTAAGATCTAACATTAAATTTGAGATTAAAGTTGCTTTGGATACTGCATTTGCGGGGATGGAAGGTTTTAAGGAAGGTTCTAAGAACGTAGCGGATGCATTTTCTAGTATTAATTTCACAAGTTGGAATCGTCAGCTTACTGAGATAAAGGAAAACCCTGCTATTGGGGAGAAACAAAAAAATCCATCGCAAGGTGATGATCGGCATGAGAGTGCAGACAACGTTCCTTTTATGAGAAGCTCATCTCGTGCTAGAGATGGAAATGCGATAACTATTGGTGCTGATACACCACACACTCAAATAGATTTTACGAATAATAAAGGTGAAGCACGGACTCTTTTGGGTGTTGCTGCTGGTGATCTTTCAAAAAACTCAACCGAGGCAGTAAATGGTTCCCAGCTTTATACGTTAGGCACTGGGGTTGCAAAATCTTTAGGTGGTAAAGCTAAGTATGAGAATGGCACATGGACAGCTCCGACTTACGAGATCTCTAATGTTTCTGCAGATGGTGATGTGGGAAAGACGAGCTTCAATGATGTTGGTAGCGCCTTTGCGGGTCTTGATACGAGTGTCAAGAATGTGAACACTCATCTGTCTAATGAGGTTAAAAAGTTTGAGGATAAACTAAGTAATATTACTCAAGCGGTTAATGGTGATGCTTTATTATGGAGCGACACTGCACATGCCTTTGTAGCGACGCATGGGGACAGTAAAGAGAACAACAAGATAACGTCTCTTAAAAATGGAGATATTAGTGGAACTTCAACGGATGCCGTAGCGGGTAACCAGCTATATGCCCTAGGGAGCGATGTTGCGAAGTCTTTAGGTGGAGGAGCTAAGTATGAGGATGGCAAATGGAGCAAACCTAAGTTCACGGTTAAAACAGTAAAATCTGATGGAACTGAGAGTGAGGAGAGCTATACAGATGTGGCTTCAGCGTTTGCCGGTGTAGGAACTTCTTTCACGGATTTACATAAAGAGATTACCAATGAAATTACCACTGCTCAAGCTGACGCCTTGTTGTGGGATAAGTCTAAAGGTGCGTTTGTAGCAACGCATGGGGACAGTAAAGAGAACAGCAAGATAACGTCTCTTAAAAATGGCGACATTAGTAGAACGTCAACGGATGC
>NZ_JBHIRP010000029.1:0-2855 GCF_042197245.1 Bartonella sp. AA18HLJMS
GGACAAGCGCCTAAACTGAAGCAGATTTTAATTCGCCATGTTGCAGAGCCCGGAACACAACGTTTGTTGTTGCAAAAGCACGATATTGATGTTGCTCGTGATTTGACCCCTGAAGATCTTGCAGATCTGCAAAAAACAACAGATGTTAAAATTGAAGAAGTGTTAGAACCATCTATGATGTACTGGGGATTTAACATGACAAATCCTATTTTTGCTAAGGAAAAAGTGCGTTTGGCGATGCGTTATCTCATAGATTATGAAGGTCTTGGCAAGAAGCTTCTCAAAGGTGTTGGTGTTCCACGGGCCAGTTTTATTCCTCTTGGCAACTTTGGGGCTTTAGATGAAAAAGAAGGGCAACCCTTTAAACTTGATATTCAAAAAGCCAAGCAGCTTTTAGCAGAAGCTGGTTATCCGAATGGATTTGAGGCAAATTTTCTCGTATCAAATGCTCCTTATAGGGTGTTAGTTGCTCAGTCACTCCAAGATAGTGCCGCAAAGGCGGGGGTGCGTCTTAAAATTGAACGGATGGCCGGTACACAGTTGTTTTCTAAACTTTATGCACGGGCTTTTGATACGATTTTTGTCGGATGGAATAATGATTCTGCGGATCCTCATACCATGGCTTCACGTCTTGTTTATAATCCAGATAATCGGCTTGAGGCAAAAAATACCGCCTATCCTAGTTGGCAATATGGGTATTTGGATGAAACGATGAATCAAAAGGTTCAGGATGCATTGTTTCAAAAAGATCCGCAAAAACGGGCACAACTCTATGCTGATTTACAACGTGAATTGATGCAAAAAGGACCTTATGCGTTTATCTTTCAGAAATATACTGTTATCGCGATGACGCCTGATATCAAAAAGTGGGTTTGGAATAGTGCGCCACATATTTTTTATAGTAAAATTGAAAAATAAGAGTGTCTTCAATGCTGTTCAATAGATAAAGGGCATCGTCATGATATATTCGGCGTATTGTATAAATTTTCAAGTTTTGCAATGCGTCGAAGATCATAGGTAATGCGTGATATATTGTTGAATGTCTTTTCAAGACATTCGTTTAAAGATATTTTTCATTCTCATTAGAGGTGTATTTAAATGGATGTTAAGATCGATATTTCAATTTTTCTGAATTAGAAAGTGGTCAATTTATTTGTTAAAAAACTGAGAGTAACATAAAAAAACTAAGTGTAACAAATATCGCGGAATTTAGTGGTGCTAAAGGTGCAAAGGTTTTGCGATGTTGAAGGAAAGTTTTGTTATGGGGGTACACAAGAGATATCAGTTTTTTATGGTGTTTATATTTTCTTTTGCTTTGAAAGATGATGAGATGTCATTTGGAGGGTGTTATTTTACGGGGAGTGATGAAAAAATTAAATTTTCTTTTGAAGAAGGAATAAAAGTCGTTGCATTTGGCAAACTAACGAATTTTTCTGTTTTATCAAATCGTCAAATTGTTATGAAGGCTCGTTGTTATTAAGGTACTTGAGCTAAAAGGGGTAGTGCTTTGATGGTATAGAAAACGCCGGAAGAAATACGAGACAAGCTTGCTTAACAAGATAGAAAAAATACAGGTTTTATAGTCTTCAATAGTAGGCGTTATGATATCGTGATTAAGCTCTGTTGTTGGTGAGCGTTCATTGTATATCAGAGTGTTTTCCTTTGTATGTTTTAGTTTGGCTTATAAGTGTAGACAAGAGGAGTCATTGGCAAGAGGTGCTTGTTCTTGAAGATTTTAAAGTTTGGTCTTTAGGAGCCTATCGTTCGTCTAAACTTAAATTAAGCACGTTTTGCTGCATGGAGAATTTATACAATAAACGTTAAAAGGAAAATTCTATGAACATGAAAAGAAAAATATTGAAAAAGGGCAGTTCTTTTGTTTCTGCTGTTCTTGCAATGGGGATGTTTGTGCAACAAGTTTCAGCAAAAACACCCGCCGATACGCTTGTGATGGCTTGGAATCTCGATCCAATAAATACATTTGACCCTGCACAACTCAATGACCGTTATGGAATTGAAGTGGTTAACAATATTTGTGATAATTTAGTCGTTTCTGCTACAGATGATGCGGCTAAAATGGTTCCCTCGTTAGCGAAGAGTTGGGATGTTTCAAGTGATGATCAGAGTACGGTGATTACTTTTCACTTGCGTGATGGTTTAAAGTTTTATGATGGTCGTTCTGCGAATGCCAATGATCTTGTTTGGGGTATGAAGCGGGTTGTCAAATTGAAATTGGCTAATGCGGCAACATTTAATGAATATGGGATTACAGAACAAAACGTTGATGAGGCTTTTCAAGCACCGGACGACAAAACAGTGGTGATGAAATTTGATAAACCTTATCCAGCAGAGCTTATTCTTAGCAATATTTCCACTAATCGCACTGCTGCCTTGCTGGATCGTGAGACACTCATGAAACACGAAAAAGATGGTGATATGGGAAACCGGTATTTGGCAAGCCATTCTGCTTGCGTTGGTCCTTATCAGCTAGAGAGTTGGCGCCCTGGGGAAGGAATTTTGTTGCGTGCAAGCTCCAATTATTGGGGGGAGGCGCCTAAATTGAAGAAGATTTTAATTCGCCATGTCGCGGAGCCTGGAACGCAACGTTTATTATTGGAAAAACATGATATCGATGTTGCACGTAATCTGATGCCAGAGGATTTGGCAGATCTCCAAGCAACAACGGATATTAAAGTTGAAAAAGTGTTGGCGCCCTCCATGATCATATGGGGATTTAATGCGACAAACCCTATTTTTGCCAATGAAAAAGTGCGTTTGGCGATGCGCTATCTTATTGACTATGAAGGACTCGGTAAGACTCTTCTCAAAGATGTTGGTATTCCACGTGCAAGTTT
>NZ_JBHIRP010000029.1:2955-7356 GCF_042197245.1 Bartonella sp. AA18HLJMS
AAAATAAGAAGGTATCAAGTTTATAAAATATAAAAAACATGGTCATGATATATTTGATGTATTGCAAAGCTCTTTAACACTTTGCAATACATTGAATTTTATCGGGAATGGATTACTATGTTGTGTAGAGAATTTTATTTCAGGAATTCTTATAGAAGATGTGTTTGTTTGGATGTTAGGATTGAGTATTTTAACTTCTATTGATACAATTTTCGGATGAAATAATGACTCTAGATATCCCCATACAACGGCTTCAAGTTTTTTTTACAACCCTGATAATCGATTTGAAATTAAAAATATAAGCTGTTCTAGTCGGTGTTATGGGTATTTTGATGAAGCTATAAATCAAAAGTTTAAAGATGTGTTGTTTCAAAAAGGTTCACAGAAACGGGCGTAAAGAATTGAAAAATGGTAAGTTTGTTTAGTGAAAAAACAGGTGTAACAAATGTGGCAGAATTCACTGTTTCCGAAATAGCAGGGGCTCTAAAGCGTGTTGTTGAAGAAAAGTTTGGTTATGTACGGGTGCGTGGGGAGATATCAGGGTACCGTGGTACTCATGCTTCGGGACATGCTTATTTTGCTTTAAAAGATGATAAGGCAAGGTTGGAAGCTGTTATTTGGCGTGGAGTTATGGAAAAGCTCAAATTCCCTCCTGAAGAAGGGATGGAAGTAGTTGCTGTTGGTAAACTTACAACTTATCCAGGGTCATCGAAATATCAAATTGTCATTGAGGCTCTTGAACCAACGGGGGTTGGTGCTTTGATGACACTTCTTGAAAATCGTAAGAAAAAGTTTTTAGAAGAAGGCTTGTTTGATGAAGAAAAGAAAAAAACTTTGCCTTATATGCCTCGAATTTTAGGCGTTGTAACATCACCAACAGGTGCTGTTATTCGTGATATTATTCATCGTATATCCGATCGTTTTCCGTTGCATATTTTGGTTTGGCCTGTACGTGTTCAGGGGGAAACAAGTGGGAGGGAAGTGGCTGTTGCTGTTGAAGGTTTTAATGCTCTTGGTCTAGGTGGACTTATTCCAAAACCTGATCTTATTATTGTTGCACGGGGAGGAGGAAGTTTAGAAGATTTGTGGGGGTTTAATGACGAAGCTGTTGTTCGTGCTGTTTATGAATCTTCTCTTCCTGTTATTTCTGCTGTTGGGCATGAAACGGACTGGACCTTGATTGATTATGTGGCTGATTGGCGCGCTCCAACTCCTACCGCCGCAGCAGAACGGGCTGTTCCTGTTAAGCTTGATCTCGAGGTGCTGGTGGCATCGCTTGATGCACGTTTGCGCAAGGGACTCGCGCGTTATTTGGATTTTTATCGACAAAAATTGCGTGCTACTCTACGAGCTCTTCCGACTGCCGATCAACTTTTTGCTCTACCACGGCGTGGTTTGGATGAAACTTCAAGTCGATTGCAGCGTGCTCTTTGTGTAAGCTACGATAAAAAACGTTTTTCTTTTCATGCACTTGGTGTGCGTTTTTCACCGCGTTTGTTAAATAGTGAAAAAGCACAACGCAATACAAAGGAATATACGGCACGTCTTCAGCGTGCTTTTGTGCGTAGTGTGGAAAAACAACGTGCTGGGTTAGAGGTAGTATCTAGGCTTTTAAGAAGCACTTCATATCAGAATATTTTGGAGCGCGGTTTTGTTTTGGCTTTGGGGAAAGATCATAAGCCCATTAAACGATTGGTTCAGTTTCCTGAAACAGGGCAAATAAATTTACGCTTTTTTGATGGAGATATCAGTGTTGCAACACAAGAGCCTATTTCCGCTAAAAGATCAAAACACAAGCAGATAAAGTCACCAAGCGATGATCAAGGAACTCTCTTTTAATACGGTTAATGCCATGCTTGCGGAAGGTCTTCTTAAGGGAGTGGATGAAAAAGTTCGTTGCGCATGGGCTGGAACGGATCCACTTTATTGTGCTTATCATGATACCGAATGGGGAAAGCCTATTTTTGAGGATATTCGTTTGTTTGAGAAAATTTGTCTTGAAGGTTTCCAAGCGGGGCTTTCTTGGTTTACAATTTTAAAAAAACGCTCTTTTTTTCGCGTTGCATTTGATCACTTTGACTTTGAAAAGATTGCTCATTATGATGAGCTGAAGGTGCAAATGTTAATGCAGAATAAAGACATTGTTCGCCATCAAGGAAAAATTCAATCAGTGCTTAATAATGCATTGAGAGCACAAGAAATTATAACAGAGTGGGGGAGTTTGTCCCACTATTTTTGGTCTTTTCAACCACCACAATTGGAGCGTTATGAAAAAATAGATTTTCAAACACTGTTAGCTAACCCTATGACACCTGCTTCTCTTCGTCTTTCTCAAGACTTGAAGAAACGTGGTTGGACATTTGTTGGCCCCACAATTTGTTATGCTTTTATGCAGTCCGTAGGAATTGTTAATGATCATCTTGAAGGATGTTTTTGTCGATAAATTGGCAAACTTTCTTTTGTAAGAGTAATGATTAATAGGATAATATAAGAGTAATGATTAATAGGATAATAATTGAATTATTTAATAAATGTATAAATTATACAATTCCGCTGTATAAGATAATTGAAATATACAAACTATACAATATTAATGATTTTCTATTGTTGTTGGCACTAAAAACGATAAAGGTATAATTTTGAGGATGAAAAAACAGATGCAAAAAGGAGTGATATCTTAACTGTTATGTATCTGAAGTGAGATAATGGTAATGTCTTGTATGTTTTAAAGAAACATTTAGTACACCAAAGCCCATTTCGCGACGCAGCCCGTGAATGGTATGACAGATAAGTCCATAATGCACTCCATCTTTAGTTTTATGAAGGAGCAAATCGGCACCATCACGCATTTACTAGCTCTCAGTGTTGTGAAACAGTCTTTGGCATTTGTAATGGTTCAGAAGAGTTTTTTTTATTTCCGTTAATAACGTGACTGTTATAATTAATGAATATTTTATTCATGTTTGTTGACGAATGCAAAGTGGTTGTTAGATGGGGTGCTGTTGTTGCATTGTTTTTCTTTGCTTGTATGACTGTTGGTTTATTTATATGTAGGTTGATTGCCCAATGCTTACCTAGGCAATATAAAATGAAATGCAGCGATGAAAAATTGAAGTTAAATGACTCAAGCTGCTTGTGTTGGGTTTTATTATCTGATAGCTTTCCTCTATTAGTAGAGTGATCTTGCCGCGTGTGCGCTCCAATTTTTTGGAAGATGATTAAGCTCATGCAGGCTTGTATCCACTACATTACTTCGTTGAATCTCTGTATGTTTCCGCTGGAAACGAGAGTTCTGTTGCGGTATGTTGTTTTCTATTCTATTTTTATAGTGGTAAAGCAATGATGCACGCCAAAGTTTAGAAGGGTTTATATTCGTTATGTCTTTAGGGGGGAAACGTCTAATGAATTTTGTTTTTATCAATGGGGGGATGCATTTTAGTGTATATTCTTTTATTGTAAGCTTTATTTCTCAAAAGATAAAGCGTGGAAGGAATGATTCTTCTCATTTTTCCTTTATCTTTGTTAACGCGTTTGGTTTTGTTGGTAAAAACGTAAAACTTTTGACACTTATTTTTCAAAAGATTAAGCAGCTTTTTGTGGGGGATAGCGTTTTAGAAAAGATATTTTCTTATGTCTTTCTGCTGTTTCAGTGCCGTTTTGGTCATGTAGTAAAGATGTGCCACATCTTGAAACTGAGTGTTTGAGGGGGATGACTATTTTTAAAGTTTGCATATTTTATTTTAAATGTTGCCTAAAGGAATAGAATAATGAATTCATAAATTTTTGCGTAATGATTTTTTTAAAGCTCACTATTTTTTTGGGCGACAAGGCTTATTGATGATTAATAGGGAACTGATATAGTGCATTATCATATGCAAAGAGGTTATGAAAAGAATGTAATACTGGTTAGCAAAACATATATTGCATGTTCGTTATGGTTTATTGAGACGTAAGTCAATGAATTTATCAAGTAGATGACTCTGTGTAGGTGACTAAAAATATAGGCGATTAGAACGTATTTATTCAATGTTATAATTATAAATTTGCTATATTATTTCAGCGTCATTAATTGATAAAAATAAATAAAGGGAAAAGTTTATGAACTTGAAGAAAACAATATTGAAAAGTAGCAGCTCTCTTGTTTCTGCTCTTATGGCATTGGCGATGGTTGCACAACAAGTTTCAGCAAAAACACCGGCTAATACCCTTGTGATGGCTTGGAATCTTGATGCAATCAGTACGTTTGATCCCGCACAACTTAATGATGTTTATGGAAGTGAAATTATTTACAATATTTGTGATAATTTGGTCAGTACTGCGACAGATGATCCTGCTAAAATGGTTCCCGCTTTAGCAACACATTGGGATGTTTCAGGTGATGATCACAGTACGGTGATTACT
>NZ_JBHIRP010000030.1:0-7193 GCF_042197245.1 Bartonella sp. AA18HLJMS
GGAGCCGGTTTTGTAAAAGTGCATCACACCCAAAGCACACTGTTTATCATTGGCATCGCCACAATGATCACAGGCATATTAGGTTTTATCTTGAACAGTGCCGTACAAAAAAAGGGACTTAATGATAGTTAGCGGACTATGTCATCTTTCTATCTAACCGGCCAAAACCTTCCATCTTCACAGTGCGTTCAATTTCACTGAGTCTACGTTGGAGACAACGGAGAAGCTCGTTACACCATTCGTACAGATCGGAATTTTCCCGACAAGTAGTCTTGCTTCCTTAAAACCGTTATAGTTACAGCCGCCGTTTACTGGGGTTTCAATTCAATGCTTGCACATCTCCTCTTAACATTCCAGCACTGGGTAAACGTCAAACCCTATACATCGGGATTTGGAATCTCTCCCATGTTCATGACTAAAGTGGTACAAATACCCGTGTGTATCTTACGTTAACTTAACAGATTAATTATCCGTAATTGCCTTTACAAGACACTTTTTATTTGTTACATAATGGGACACTATTCGATAATTGGTTATCAGTTCTTTAAATAAATTATATTCCCACAATCACCATAATAGAATGCGGGGGGAGGGTTGAGTGTGAGTTTACAAAAAGAAATAGATATCAAGAACCGTCTTTCGTTTTCTATTAAGGGGGCAATCGGAAAACTGCTCTCGTTTAATTGCGATGAAGCAACATCTTATGATCGGTATAAGTCCGTTCAACACAAGGTTTTCAGAAAAATGTATCACTGAGCTCATATGTTGGGCTGCAAAGAAATTCAAAGATATTGACGTATTGCTCCCAGATATAGAATCAGCCATGCTTCTTATTAGCTTCTGGAGTGCCTAAGGCTAAAGCAGAGAGGAAAACAAAAAAAGAGCTCAATCGCATAAGAGGCATATTATATAATATTCATGATTCTTATAATTTAGAAAAATCATTTCGCATTCTTGACTTCTCTCAATACAAGCAAAATGAAAATTATAAAAAATTGAAATTAAAGGCTATAGATTTGTGCAAAAAAAATTCAAAATTTCGTGAATTATGCACGAAAATGTCAATCCAAGCAGTTGAACGTCGGGCAAAAAGCGTGGGATTATCAATTGAAGAAACAAAGAATTTAGAAACAACAAATATTTCTCTTGAGTATATTTTGATGAAATCCCTTTCTACGTAAATAGCCCATCTTTACTTAAATAGAGAAAACTCAGTTTTAGCCTACCATCGTGAATGGCCGGTTGGAGAATTGTTGCTCAATTGTGAACAACCTCTCTGTGTTGATAAACAACAAGGTCACGGAATTGTTTCGATATGTACGCAAACTTATGAGAAGAACCAGTTTATGATTGAAGATTCAGGGGAAAATGAATGATGCGCAACGTTATTAAATTCAACGTTATGGACAAAAATTTCCAAAAAAATCCATATAATATATACCAAACTGTAAATTCTTCTAACTCTGTTCTTTGGGATGAAAATCTTAAAGCTTATTTTTTTGGCCACTATGAAGATGTCAGCGCAATTTTGAAGGATACCCGCTTTACAACAGCGCCCTTAGCCGTTCGAGCAGAGCCGGTAATGGGCCGATCGCGTATTGGCACAAATGGAAGGGCATGAGCACCATAGCAAGCGGCACGCCATACTTTCAAAACTTACTGGAAAAATGTTCCGCACGCACTATACTAAAATTATTGAAGAAATAATAGACCAGCTTCTCATGCCGCATCTTGCAAAGGGGAAAATAGATATTATAAATGAATTCGGTAAAGACTATAGTGTGCTTGTTACATTAATGGTCTTAGGCCTACCAATAGATTGCTACAAGGATATATCCATGTGGCATAAGGGAGTTGCATCTTTTGTCACCAGCCTAAACCAATCAGATGAGGAAAAAGAATTCAGCTTATCGTGCAGCAAAGATATCATCTCTTATTTAACACCACTTATAGAAGAATGGGACAAAAACGCATCAGAAGATTTAATCTCTGTTTTATGCCAGAAAACAAATGATGCTAATAGCATGACAACTTCTGAAATAGTTGCTCTCGTCCTTAACATGTTATTGGCCGCCATAGAACTTGCTGATAAAACATTAGCTTATCTTTTTTATCATTTACTCACACACCCAAATGAATTAGAAAAAATCCAAAATGACAGGAGACTTCTTGGCGATGCAATCACAGAAACACTGCGCTTGACTTCTCCCGTTCAGCTTATACCACGCCAGACCAATCAAGCGATAGAGTTCGCAGGAGTCACATTACCAGCCGACTCTCTTGTTTTTTGTATGATTGGAGCAGCTAACCGTGATCCTGATATTTTTGTGAACCCCAATCATTTTATACCAGAACGTAAACGGGGCAGTAAAACTGGGGCGGGTCTCATAAGGACCGCAAACCATTTAGCCTTTGGAGCAGGCGTGCACGTTTGTGTAGGTTCTGCTTTTGCTCTCATGCAGAGTGAATTGACAGTAAACAGACTCCTCGATAAACTCATTAAGATCAACTTAACCGATGGTTTTATTTTGGAGGAAGAGGGATTGTATACAAGGGGACCATCAGCACTTCCAATCATATTCATTCCAATATCAAAGCCGCAGATATCACAAACACGTGTTAATTTTTAAAAGTTTGTGAATGGGGCGGGGACAATATTTTAAAGAATATCAACAGGGGGCATAATAATGCAAAAGAGAGATTCCTACACTCAATCAGAAAAGTATGTCATATATACCGTAATTATTTCCAGCATACTTCCTCTGCTGGACGGGAGCATTGTTAATATCATCCTTCCGGACCTTGCGCATTATTTTTCCGTGGAAGGAAATAATATACAATGGGTTGTAACATCCTATTTTCTCGCCACCGTTCCAGGGCTGCTAATGGCCGCTTTTGTGCAAGGAAGAATAGGTATCAAAAGCACTTGGTTTCTTGCAAGCTTCATTTTTATGCTTGGATCACTGGGGGTAGGATTAAGCTATAGTTTTCCAACTATTATATCTGCCCGTATCGTTCAAGGTTTCGGGACAGGTCTTTTACTGCCCCTTAGCCAAACCATCATTGCATTACAATTTGGACAGACACGAGTGCGCCAAGCCATGGGCACCATAGCCGTACCAACAGTTTTCGCTCCTGCCTTTGGTCCGCTGGTAGGCGCCTCGCTTGCTCAGTATGTGTCTTGGCGTTTGTTATTTTTTATCAATATTCCGCTTATTTTATTGGCACTCACCCTTGGAGCAAAACATTTAAAGAGCAACGAAACAACAAAAACAAAATTTAACTTATTTGCATTTTTAGCGTTTTCCATCTCCCTTCTTTCGTTTTTTTACCTCACAGAAGCCAGAAACATCAATAACCACAACGCCCTCTTTATCCTAGCGCTTATAGCCATGATATCTCTCATATTATTCATTGTTTCTAATCAGAAAGCAAAAAACAAATTAATCGTCTTTAGCGGATTTCAAAATGCGCGCTACACATTACTCATGATCATGGGGCTTGTTGCTTCATTTCTTTTTTATAGCTTCCTCGTTTATTTCCCACTAGCAGTTGCCATGGAACAAGCCCATGAAAATAGCCTTCTCATCATCGGTGCCCTCCTTGCTCTGCAAGGGGTAGGAGCATGGATCGGAAGGAAATTTATTTACCAAAAATGGAAAGAAAAATCTCCCTTTTTCATGATAGGAATTGGTTTAGTGATATCAAGCTTTGGGTTATTATGCTTCGGCTATAATATAAGCATGGATGGACTGGGATTCTTGCTAAGAGGCATAGGACTTGGCATCACCACCATTGTCTGCCTTTCCGCCCCCATCCAATATGTCAACAGTTTATACGTCAAAGATACAGCCGTTATCACACGCATATTACAGCAAATAGGTGGTGCCTTAGGGGGTATATTCGCTGGCTTTTTGATCCATTCGCTGACAGAAGAATCCCTGTCCTTAAACCAAATATATATCGTATTCTTTATATTCTCTATCGCTACATTTTTACTGTTTTGCCTAGCCCTCTTCTTATCGCCTAAAGAGAAGAATTCCGATTTATGATATGCTTTATTTGAACTCCCTATCCATAACATTGGCAATAGCTTATAAAATCATACAGCATTCACCACTTTTCGAGAAACCAACACACTGAGACCTTGACCACAGCCTTCATCATTTTTATGAAAGAACACTAAACCGATAAGCTCCTTAAGCTCTAAAATTGATCACCTCCAGTAACGTACGGTGTTTGTAATTTTATGATACCTCTGTGCTTTTAGATCCCTCTAAAAACCTCTTGAAATATGGGATTTTCTGATCAGACCTTTGCAAAAATCCACGAAATTAAGCACGCATTTCAATGCGGAATAGTCCCATAAATGCGCTAACAGACGCCCTACCGAACCAGCATAGAATATAGAACCCACAATGCCCCCAAATGCTGACCATCTTCTGCCACGCATCGCGATGCAAAAAATCGCACTGTATTGCAAACTTGATAATGTTATTCGCCCCTTTTCAAAGTCATTGAATCACTATGCTTTCATAACAGCAATAGGTCCAAATGAAACTGAAGCGACAAAAACAGCTGGTAAAGCAGCATCTTCTCTCCATTTCATTGTTAACTGTCATAACAAATCTCCCCCACTTTAATAAAAAAGCCCTCTCTCATTGAGAGGGAAATTTTAAAAACATTGAAAATCATAAAGCATGATGACAGACAGCAAACCATCTCTAAAAAGACTGTTTCTTGATTTTCACAGCGTACTCTTAGATTTCTCTAACATTTTCCTGCCTTTAAATTTTCCTTATAAGTTTTACGGACAAAAGAAGCTTTTCAGAACTCTTTTACACATAACTTCATTGCTTCAAGCTCCCTTACAGACACGATAAACGCGTATATTTCCATCTACCAAGTATGCGAGCTTCACAGCGGATATAATGAAAACAGTCTTTTTATAGAAAACAGTAAGCTTTAACGGAATAAACGAGATTTTAAACTAGCCTCCCGCATTACTCATTACTCTATACCGGTTATGCAAATAAAGAGCGCCATCTACTTTTTCTGACAAGCAAAGAACACACACAACATTTAGTAACATGCCATTGTTGAAATTCTTGTCACAAAACCTTCCGTTCAGGGATTATGCGCATTGCCTGCTTCCTTCTCTCCAATAAACAATCTGCCAATAAAGAATGCTATTGTAGTTACGATAATACAAAATTATACTTCTGTTCTCATTCTATATTTTTCGAATTATCACACACTATTCCCCCCTTCACTGCTTCACTGTTATAACAATGAAAGGAGAAAAAGATTAAAACACAATATAGTATTTCTTTTTCACAAATCTTATATAAGCCACAAAATTGTTGCGCGACTTTCTAAGCAAGGTCAGTCAATAAAATCATACTCTAAAAACCACTCAACATACCACTTTTTGATATTATAAAGCCATAAAATGCAATTATCGTCTCCGCAAAAAATATCTCAGAAAAACAAAATCCCTCCTGCAACAATTAGGATACTCTCTCAAATATTACCAAAGTACTATTGGCCAGAGAATTTGGATGCCTTATTTTTTTATACACCATCTGCTCCTCATGAGAAGCTAAATGATAGTAGCTATGTCAAGATTAAGAAACGACTAGATACAATCAATGTGGAATGCAATGAACCGCTTGAAGTCCTTGGTAATTTGCTTGGGGATTTTTTGGACAGCGAGTGTCATAAGTTAGTCAGATCCATATTTCAAGATATATCAGAAGATCAAATGCTACAAGAGCTTAAAGAAGATCAACGTAAAGTTTTAGAAACGTTAAAGAAAGATGGATTGGAATATCAGCGTGGAGGATATATTATCAAGAATGAGATGACCTTCACACAAGAATTGCAAAAAGCTGGTCTCCTCTCGATGGAAGAGCTAAAAAAACTTATTGCAGAGAAAGAACTTTCAGCAGTAGAAATCGAAATAAATAGGGCATTAGAAAATATAGAAAAAGATCCAAGGGAGGCAGTTTTATTTGCAGCAAATCTGTTGGAAGCCTCTTGCAAAGCTTATCTCGACCACCATTCTATCCTATACGAAGAAAATGCCCATAATAAGCTGTACGCTTTATGGAAAGAAGTTGCTAAGAAGGCTAAGATTCATACTGACGATATAAAGCAAAAAAACTTAAAAAATCAAGATCTAGATAAAAATGACTTAAGAATGATCGCAACCGGTCTATCCAGAATCGTGAGTGGTACTATGAATTTAAGAAACAAGAAAAGTGCAGCGCATGGCCGCTCAGAAAAGGATTTTGAACTAATCAATCTCAAGCCTCGCCATGCGCGTTTAACTTTTAATGCCGCCCATTCTCTCTCAATTTATATCTTAGAGCTCATGGATCAGCCATAATAAAAAACATATCACGACTACCAGCATTTTCTCGTGCCATTTTTAATGCCTAAAAAGCATTAAAGGGGGTGGCCGCTGCTTATACCCTACAAAACCAAATATTTCTATAGCATGACAACATGAGTAGTCACACCGCTCTATGGTGTTCCTCTTCCCCACGTTTCTAGGCTCCGCTTCTAAAGTCAGTGGGCAATTTCTGTAAATGCAAAAGCCGCCCTTAAGGATGGCGAATGAGGATGGTGCAAAAGTATTGCCTTGATTATTTTTTTTAAGAACAAACTAGCTAGTGTACTATTTTTGGAAAGTTCTCGTGAAGAAATATTATGATGGAGAAGCTAGTCATTATGATAAAAATACAAGTCTTAACTCCCTAAAGAGAGAAAATCTGAGTTTAGATTTAATCCCTGAAAAGCTTTTATGCGTGTAAATTAGATACCTATACGTTCTTCTCCTACCCTACTTAATTTATAATAAGACAGCTCCTTATAAAAAACAGCACTATTCTTACATACCATAACCATTTTCTCTTTACAGGCTTTCTGCTATCAACATAACGCTTTATCCTCTTAAAACACTATTTGCAAAAAGTTGTCATCATTACAATGATCATAGGCATAGGCTCGCTACCCCAAAAGCTTGCTAGGTAAAAATCCGCCTTAGTATTTAGTGGTATAGATAGTTTGGAGTTCAAGGAATTGTTTGCAGTTTTTTGTTACAAAAAGTTGGCAGATTGTTTTGAGGATGACGATATACAGGCTACACATAGGACAAAGGGAGAGATGACATAAGAACCAAGAGAATC
>NZ_JBHIRP010000031.1:0-7011 GCF_042197245.1 Bartonella sp. AA18HLJMS
GGAGCCGGTTTTGTAAAAGTGCATCACACCCAAAGCACACTGTTTATCATTGGCATCGCCACAATGATCACAGGCATCTTAGGTTTTATCTTGAACAGTGCCGTACAAAAAAAACAGAGAGAATTTGATAATGGTTAGTGGACGAGGCGTTTTTCTCAAGCAAACCATACACCACAAAAGGACATGACAATCACCACCCAATCAAATTTCAATAAAATCCCTATCAAATCGTTGTATCCCATGCAACCCCATACCAACCCAATAGGACTTTGATAAACCACTCTTTAATGTAGAGCAACTAACAACCCTCCCCAAAGCTTGATATTTTAAAGTAAAAAAAAACGATAACATCATGCAACAAGACCCTATAGGCTTAAACTTTTACAATGGAACAGGCGGCTATGTGTGGCAACTGGCAGACTATATGCGACATGATTGTCATGAGAGCTCCCACACACTTGAATTGCAAAAACCAACGCCGCCCATAGCCATCAATTCTTTCGCTGTCTACCCAAGTGAACTCAATCCTTTATCACGCGTTCAATGGGCAAAAGATGTACAAATAATAAAAAACAAACCAGCACTCATTGGCAAACGGCAAATACAACCCATCACCATTGTTTCTACAAAAGGAGCGGCATTTGGCGGATTCGACTTTCCCACATTTGAAGCACTTCGTGAAGGCTGCCTTGTCCAATCACTGAGGGAAATACAATTCAATGGTACTCTTCTTGCCTCTGGAAGTCTTTTGATATCACTTTTACGACACGGTCTCATCGAAACAGATCAAAAAGCATTTTCAGAAAATGATGCAACCGCTCTTTTACGAGAGCCAACATGTATTATCATAGATTCTTCTCTTGGCAGTCTTGCCATTAATCAACTCAATGGGCGTACAATCCGGCTTCATGAAAAAACAAAACATCTCTTGAAGCAAGCCACCACACCAATACGTATTCAATATCCGCTAGAGGATTCAATAAAGTTTTTTATAAAAGCAGGAATGCTACGATTGGTAAAATTATAAGGATAAAAAGATGCAGCTGATAAGACCTGGCATGGGAACAGAAAATAGTGCACAGCTCATTTATGCGCTTATTCAAATGGCAAGACCGCGCACAGTCATTGAAATCGGTGCTGGTGATAGTACGCGCTTGATTGCTAAAGCACTGCAAAAAGCAAAACAAGCATGGCAACAAGATAAAAAACTTTTAGAATCTTCCACCTGGGAAGAGCGCACAGCTTTGCTTGATCCTTCAGGAATCCTTGAGAATTACGAACCTCGGCTTATCACCATTGATGATTTTACAGTCGAAGGTCAATCAGCCGAAGAAGCATGGCAAGAACTGCTTCAAGGCGGTATTGAAAAAGATACTGTAACATTTATCCATGAGAATTTTTTCTCTCTTGATGATGAAACGCTCAAATCTTGGGGACCAATAGATTTTGCTTGGCTTGATGCTGGTACTCCCGCAGATGATGTGCGATTTGTTATAACCCTTTGGGAACACATCACCGCGGGTGGTTATCTTTGTCTACATGAACCAACCATAACAACAACAATTGCTCTCAATGGCGAACAGCGGGTTCGACGCGTCAGAACTCCTTTGTGGGAAGAAATTCTCTACCGGCTTGATGGCTCCTATGAAGCTTTAACACTCCCCGAAAACCACAAATATCGCCAAAGTGGTCTGGGGATTATTCGCAAACGCACCCCAGCCGAACAAATTGTACGCGCACAATCGCTCCAAGCAGAACTCATAGAAATCAATGAAATTCCCATTCGCAATGATCTTTTGCCCATGGGGAAAGAAACCCTTCACAAACGCAGCACACGCAATTCACTGATCTCTGCCATGACCTCACCGACACTGCGTACTGTTTATGCCGCCATTATCCTTGGTGCAAAAAATCTTACTGATATCCTCAAACATGTCGATTCAGATGCCAAAAACATTCACAAATCCATCAATCGCCTTTTGAATCTCGGACTTATTCACAACACAACAGAAGGATTTCAAGCCGAAGAGACAGTGTGGAAAATGCTAGAAAATAAACATGAGCGGAATAGGGAAAATTTAAGCGACCGCCATTTAGAAACAGAAGAGATGCTATCAAAAATTGGTGAAGCCTTTCAGAAGGAAAAAATCTATAGCGAAACGGAAGTTTCCAAGATATGCAACCTCTTTACGATAGACTTTGCCCGATTACGACGCACTCTTGTTGAGAGAGGTTTTTTACAACGCCATGGAGGCAAATATCAACGCATGCGCTAAAAGAGAATTGAAAAATGATTAGCGAACTCTATCGTTTTTCTTCTCTATTTCAAGAGAATGAATAACCTTCCACTAAAAAAATATAATTTCATTAAAAGGTTACAAAATCATTCATCCCATTCATATGTTGACAATCTATGGAGATGAGATTAGCGTGCTCTCTTCGCAAGAGATGCAATGGGGAAGAACAAGAATGCGGGATGCCAATTGGTTATCAAATAGGATTAGAAATAGTCAAAATCATCAGGAGAAGATATGGAATCAAGGTCTCAATGACCTTACGATTGTTGCACGAACATCAGGGCGCGGTATTGTTGCTAAATCAGGAAAGACTTATATTGATTTTATGTCATGTTCGTATCTAGGGCTAGAACGTCATCCAGCGTTAAGTGATGCTGTAAAGTCTTCCGTAGAGAGATTTGGTGTGCAATATGCAGCTGCGCGAACGCGTGCGAAATGTATATTATTTGATGAGCTTGAGTTAAAGCTAAACACCATTTTTCTTGATTCCCACTCTGTCATATTTAATTCCGTAGGTGCAACCCATCTTGCAGTTATGCCCATATTAGGTTCAGGAGAACTTCCAGGATATCCTATAACAGCAAATGGTGTTGTATGGATTATCGATAAAGAAACGCACGCATCAGTGCAAATTTTACGTGGTATACTTGAACAATTTGGAAATTATATAAGAATCCCATTTAAAGATATTGCAACACTAGAGAAAAAACTACAGGAAAGTGAATTACAAAATAGAACGCCTGTTTTGATATCTGACTCTCTCGGTTCTATGGGAGGAGCAAATGACGTTAAAAAATTAACCAAATTAGCAAAACTCTACGGTGGATATTATTATGCGGATGATGCACATGGCACCTCAATCATAGGAAAAAACGGCTGTGGTTATACACTTCATTTATTAGAAAAATACGAAGAGAATCTTATTTTAATTTCTTCTTTGTCAAAAGCATTTGGCTCTCATGGTGGTTCAGCATCATTTAGCAACAAAGAAGCTGCATCGTTTATTAAGAAATATGCGCTTAATTATATTTTTAGTGGCCCACCTTCTCTCCCAGGAATAGCAGCTTGCCTTGCTTCTGCAGATATTCATCTTTCACAAGAAATTAACCAACTTCAACGTGAACTGCATAAAAATATTTCTTATTTTGATCAAAGAGTCTCCAACATTGAGGTACAGGAACCGCTAAGTCCCATTAGATCTATCTTTATGGGTGCTGAAGACAAAGCGATAAGTGCCTCATATAATTTAAGAAAGCGCGGTTTTTTGGTTACAGCGGCAATGTATCCAACAGTGGCTAAAAAGAAAAGCATTATTCGCGTAGCGATATCAGCAGCACACACTAAACATGACCTCGAAACATTTGCAGCAAATATGAATGAATTGACAGAGCTTTCCTCTGCTTACTGAGATCATAACAGCTTATAAAAATGCGTCCGCAATATTACAATTAAAGCCTATGGCTTTGAAACCAACACATAGAAAAGATTTCTTCTAAATCATGCAAACGCAACTAAAACCACAAGACCGTTTTAATCAGCTCATGGCTAAAATAATAAAGAAACGCACTCAACACCAATATCAATCGTTAGCGGCTTTATACATTCTCAAAGTCGATGAAATAATTAAAATATTTTCTCTCCATCAAATATCGTCATGAAAAGGATTTAGCAATGGAACTTTATTGGATTGTTGCGCAAGAAGAATATGCCAACGCACAAGATATAGAATATTCCTATTCAGAATATACAGAAGAATTTAATAAAAGAGGCATCAAATTCCAGTTTTTAAAATTAGAAGACTGCCTTATCAAAGCAAATCATGCAGATGAATTTATTTTTTTATATCAAGGTATTCCACTGAATCCAGATCATTCTGCATATATTTTATCCAAAGCAGATCTAAACCCACAAGCAAGAGCCATCAGTCTCACATTAAGAAATTATTTTAGGATAAGTGGTACACACCTTCTTAACGAATGCATTTATGGCATAGAAAATCTTGAGTGGGATAAGATTGCACAAATGGCATTAGCACGTAAGCTAGGAGCTCCAGTGCTTCCATTCACGATGTGTGGCTATCATAAACAAACAGTACCTACAATCACATCTTTTGTTTCATCAGAATATAAATCTTTCATTTTCAAACCCGTTAGCTCAGGAATGGGATTTGGTGTCATTAAATCAGATGGATTACAACATGCAATGAGTATAGGAAATCTGATTTCAACTTCTTCTTCTGAATATTTTTTAATGCCTTTTGTAAAGGATGCACAGGATGTAAGATTTTTCTTCATATCAGGAAAACTCTGTTTTGTGAAATTTCGCACACCTCAAGGAGACGGTTATATTGGAAATGTTGCACGCGGCGGCAAAAATACGATTCTTACTGAAGCAGCTTTTATAACCGCATATGGCAAGAAAAAATTCTATCCTGAAATGCTCGGTATTTCTAAAAACATCGTAGAAAAAACAAAAAACAATATTCTTGCAGTGGACTGGCTGGTGAATCAAGAAGGATACTATTTCAACGAAATGTGCACAGCAGAAACAGGGCTGACAAAACTTCCTCAAGAGATACAACAAAATGTATTTGATCATTTAACGACACTTCTATGGAAATTCCATGGGCAAAAATAAAATAACTTTTTTCATCTATAGCACAGTTTTTCTTTCTGAATTTTCCTTTTTCTTTGTACTCCCTCTGCTTGGAAACTCTTCTCTCATAACTGCTGCCAATGTCGCTTTTTATCTCGCTGGATCAGTAATCCTTGAAAGCATTCTCATGGTAACCACAACGGGTTTATTAGAAAGATTTTCGCGTAAACTCTTAATGGCTACCGCCTTTATTTTAAGGAGTAGCGCTTTTGTGTGCATTATCCTATCGCTCACACCTTCTGCATGGTTGATCTTTTTTACCTTAATGGCTTTTTCGAAAGCAATTTCAAAGCCATTTTTGAGAGAAATTTTATCAGAACATCTGAATAAAAATGCTCTTAAGCGCGCATTAACTCTCTATTCTTTTTTTCAAAATGCTGCTGTCGTTATCGCCCCTCTTGTTGCAACAAGTGCCATAAAATACAACGCATCGACCTTCTTAATGGTTTTTTTTGCACTCATTGGTTTGTATCTTTGTGTTCTATCCATTCAAATTGTTTATCATTACCCGCATAAAACATTATCTCTTGAAAAGAATAAAAAAACAAAAAAAGCTCTTCTTTCTTCTTTAAAAACAATAATACATAATCGTTCTATTGCTTATTTGCTGGTCACGGCTTTGCTTTGTGCATACCTCATGGGAATTTTCATCACCACCACAACACTTCTCAGTAAATTTGACAGCAATCTCGCCCCTTATAGTGGAATTTTCTTTTCAATTGTTGGCATCAGTATTTGTATCTGGCAAGGAATAATCAATAAACATCTCAGCCTTTCTGATAAATCAACTTTTTATCTGCTCTGCTTTATGGGAAGTTTCTCCTCATTTTTCCTCATAGGTGGGGTCTTTACCGCTGTGACTGCGTTAATTGCCTACAGTGTCTATGAATCTATCATGATTCCAGAAATATACTATCAAGCAGGGAAAACAACCCCATCCCTCTCTGCCAGTGTTCTTTTCAGTTATATTCTTGTTATTTCAAATATTGGCCAAGCCGCCGGCTCATGGACAAGTGGATGGATTATCAGCCATTTCAACAATCATATCGCTTTCACCTTTTGCATGATTGTTGGTGCCTCCGCCTTTGCTTCTTGCCTTTGCCTCATGCAAACGAAAAAATAAGCAGCTTCCATGTCACATATAGTTTTTGCAACCGGTGGCACAACAAGAGCACTCAAAACACTTCGCCATAAATGGCTCAATTATGATTTTGTAACACACTCTGCGGCAAAAAAGCTCAAAACGGTCTTTTAAGATTGCTCTGTAAACGCCGTTGCAAATTGTCTCATAGCTTAAAGGATTATGGGGTAGACAAGCGTAAGGTAGCTACATTCTGCACGAATAATATTCTATTGATATCCATGTGCAATACAGCCAAATCATTTTTCTTATAATTCGCTCATTTCTGCCATGACCTCACCGACACTACGCGCTGTCTATACTGTTATTATACTTGGTGCTAAAATTCTTTCTGATATCCTCAAACTTGTCAATTCAGAGACCAAAAACATTCACAAATCTATTAATCGCCTTTTAAACCTTGGTCTTATTCAAAACACAACAGAGGGATTTCAAGCAATCGATAAATTATGGCAAGCGCTAGAAGATAAAAATGTACGAAATATGGAAATTTTTAGCGATCACCATTTAGAAACAGAAGATATACTTACAAAAATTGCAGAAGCATTTCAAATAGGAAAAACTATCGCGAAACGGAAACATCAAAAATATGTAGCCTTTTTACTTTAGATTTTGCGAGATTAAGACGAACCTTGGTGGAAAATGGATTTTTAAGACGATATGCAAGCAAATATCAGCGCATACGTTGAAAGAAAAAATTCAAGCATTTGAGTTTTTCTTGTGCAGCGTTTTGTTTTCTGTAAAGAGAGTTTAGGCCAGCTATGCGCCCCCCTTAGTATTTAGTGGTATAGATAGTTTGGAGTTCAAGGAATTGTTTGCAGTTTTTTGTTACAAAAAGTTAGCAGATTGTTTTGAGGATGACGATATACAGGCTACACATAGGACAAAGGGAGAGATGACATAAGAACCAAGAGAATC
>NZ_JBHIRP010000032.1:0-5934 GCF_042197245.1 Bartonella sp. AA18HLJMS
GTGGCAAGCTAGAGCTTACCGCACCGGAAGGCATAAAGATTGTTTCAGAAAGCGATATAAATTTAAACGCAAAAGGCAACATCTCTTTGAAGGCTGGTGGTGACATTTCACTGAATTCGAATGATAGTCTCTCTCTTCATTCTGGAAATAATGTTTCCATTCATTCAAGTGGATTAAGACATAACGGCACCAATGTAGGAGCAACACATGTTCATGGCGGTGTTTATTCTGGTGGCGCGATGACTGGAGGTCCCAATTGAACAGTGGAATGGACCGTACAACAGGAAAGCCATTAACCGGAATTGATCATTTGCGCCAATCAATCCTTGACATTTTGTTAACGCGGATTGGTTCGCGTGTAATGCGGCGTGATTATGGTTCACGTGTTGCTGAACTCATTGATGCACCGGTTAATAATGCTTTTGCTGTTGCTCTTTATGCTGCTGTTGCTGAGGCTTTAGACAAGTGGGAACCGCGTTTTAAAGTGAAAAAAATTGATTTTAAAAGGGGTGAGAATGGACACGTTTCTTTATCCTTTGAAGGCATTTATTTGCCATCCGGCAAGCCCATTACCATGGAAGGATTATTGATAAAATGAATGGAGTGCTTGCAAAACCAGACATCATCACAGAACTTTCTTTTGAAGAAATACGCGCTGCTGCTCTTGTCCATTTAAAAGAGCTTTTGCCTGAATATACCATTCTTGAAAGTGATCCGGCCGTAAAAGTCATAGAGGCTTTTAGCTATCGAGAGTTGCTTTTAAGACAGCGTATTAATGAGGCAGCACGCAACAACATTCTTGATTTTGCAACCGGTGAATCTCTTGATGCTTTGGGAAACTGGCATGGTCTTGCCCGCATGGAGGGTGAAAGTGACGAGAGATATCGTGAACGCATACAGCTTCATGCCCGTGGAGGAAACGGAAGTGGAACAGAACCCTATTACAAACTTATCGCCTTAACAGCCGATAGTCGAGTGAAAGATGCCATTATCTATCGTAAAGGCAAAAACCCAACCATCTATGTTGCTCTTTTTGGTAATAATGAAGAAGGAACAGCCTCTGAAGATCTCATACAAGCAGTTTCACAAGCTCTTCACAGAAAAAATATCATCATGACCAATGATACAATCATTGTTCACGCTGCTGTCAAAAAAGTGCTGGATTTAGAAGCAGATGTTTGGCTGTTACCAGAAACATCTTTGAAAATTCTCACAACAATGGAAACAAATTTACGCACAGCTTGGAAACAAGAACAAGCCATTGGTCGTGAATTAAGTTTGTCGTGGTGGATTTCAAAACTAATGATTGCTGGTGTCCAAAAAGTCATTGCCATTACCCCAACACAAGACAGTATGGTTTGTGATGAAGAAATTTTATCGATTGGAAAAATCACCTTAAACTTCAAAGGACGTGCCCGCTAATGGTTGGTTCCCTCCTTCCCACAAACGCAACAGAATTTGAAAAGCGCCTTGCCGATGCTTGCGATTTTCATCAAGATATTGATGGTTCTGTTTTGGGGATTTCACGCGCAAAACTGATCACACGCCCTCCCCGTTTCTTGCCGTGGCTCATTGAAGAATACGGGCTTGGTGAACTGACACCTTATGTTCCAAACCTCTATGATTTGATTGATCAAGGGCTTCAATGGCAGCGGATACGTGGCTCACTTGCGGCAATAGAGATGGGGCTTGAATGGCTAGGGATTTCGGCACGCTTTACGCCAGCGTGGACGGGGCGGGCATGGTGGAACTCCTTTCACCTTGATTTTGATCAGTTGCCTGAACGCAAAAGCCTTGAAGCCATTGAAGCGATTACAGATCTCTCCAAAAGTTTGCGCTCCGATTTTCGTCGTGGTGTTGCGGGGTATGATGTGCAAGCTGTTGAATGCAATATGTCACGCCTTGATGACAGCATGTTGGAGTATGAAAGCGGTGTTCGCTTAACAGCTGGGGGCACTTTGTTTTCCTTTGGGCGCACAACAGAGATCAATCACACGCTCACAAGAGAAGAAGGCAGGCTTATTGGTAATTGGATAGATGACTTTGACGAGGAGTTAAGCTGGAACCAAATTGATTATCCTTGGGATTTGGCAAATTTTCCGTGGTGTTCGGTTAAAAAACATGAACGCGATATACTCATGGCAGAATGGTTTCATGGTCGCACGCTTTATCTCGTGTTAAGAGACAGCCAAAATAGCGTGATTGGGTTTCGCAGATGCTATGCTGTAGCGCCTGTCGAACAGGCTTTGGATGGTGTGTATAGCCATTGTGGTAACAGATTTAACCCTTCTACAACCGGGACTCTGTTGTTTCTTGCAGCCCGCACAGATTTTGAAGATGTTGAGGACAAACAAGCAGCATTTGTTTCTATTCTCGTTCACGGCATTCCCAAACAAGATGTCCCTCTTGATATCCCCTTTGGAAAGCTTTGGTGTGATGCCAATGAACTAAATGGCGGTGTAGAGATACTCAAAACGCCTATCAATATTCCTTTGCGTGCCGATGTTCGCGAACAATTCAAGATTTTATTGAGGTTTTAATATGAAGCATGAAAGTGGTTTACCCTTTGCAATTGACAGATCTCGCGGCAAAGAGGAACAACAAAGCGTGGTGTTTTATGGCACGCGTCCCTTTATTCAAAGTGGTGAACTCAATGAGGTTCAAACCATCATCAGGGGGCGTCATGACCGCTTGGGGCGCCTTGTTGCAAAAGAAGGAGACCGCGTTGAACGGGCTGATGCTTTTGTCAACAAAGAGACAAAGACCGTCACTTTAACGGATGGCAAGATTTATATCGCAGGCGATATTTTCCCCGTTGCACCAGCTGTACTCAACAATGTTGCCATGATTGGGCGCTTGGAAATTGGTGTGAAGCTGCAAAAAAAATGGATAACTCATGAAGATGATCCAGAGCTCTTGGGGCAAGTCCCTGGTACCTTAGCAGAAGGAGAGCCTGGTGCCGCACGCGAAACAGCACAGCTTGTTTGGGCACTGAAAGAGGATGCGCAGAATGGCACTTTCTTTCCGGTTTATATTTTACAAGATGGTGTTCTGATTGATCAAAAATCGCCCTCACTGCTTGAACCCGCCATGCAAGCTATTGCGACGTACGACCGTGCCCATGGGCATTATATCGTGAGTGGCTGCCGTGTGAGCGCATTGGGAGCCAATAACGGTTGCCAAGTGTTTAGTATTCAAGAAGGAGAAGCCAATATCAATGGCTTTAAACGCAAACGCTTAGCGGCTTTGCGTCATGAAGAACTCGAGGACTTTTCGACAAGCGTTGTTCCTAGCGAAACGCATATTTTTGCGCCCCCAAAAGGGAAAACAAGTTTCACCTTTAAACCCTATTATTTTCCTATTGCCGATATTCAGTCTCTTTTGTTGACAAAAGAAAAGACCGTTACCGTCACCCGTGGTGCCGTTGCCGCTGGGCGTGATGGGGTGCCGGATAAAAGCATCACCGCGTTTATTAAAGTCGTTCAAGGAAGCAAGGAATTTAAAGAAGGCACAGATTTTAAAAAAACAGGAGACACCATTGATTGGGCACTGGTGGGAGACGAACCTTTAGCAGGGAGCAGCTATAAGGTGACTTATCGCTATCGCGCAAAAATCACGGCTGATAAAGTAACAGCGCAGGAAATCACTGTCTCAGGGGGTGCGGAGGGTGGTGATATTATCGTCAGTTACACTTATAAATTGCCCCGCATTGACCGTATCGGTCTCAACACAGGGGGCAATGTGGTTTACATCAAAGGTATCTCAGTAGACCAACCCATGGCACCCAGTGTTCCTGATGATGTGTTGTCCCTTGCAACCATTACCAACAATTGGCTTGAAACGCCGGTTGTGGTCAATGATGGCACACGTGTTGCCCCCTATGATGAAATGTGGCGCTATTTTCAACGAGTGCTTTCGCTTGACCGTCTGATGCAATTAGAGCGTATTAAAAGCAATGTTGACTCTAAAGAACCTGTTGCCAAAAAGGGCATGTTTGCAGACCCTTTTCTTGATGATAGTTACAGAGATGAAGGCTTTCAACAAACGGGGGCTGTAGGCAACGGCATTTTACAGCTCGCCATTGATCCAACCTTTTACACCGCTAATCTTACAGCGCCTGTCACCCTTGACTGGACAAATGAAGTGATCATTGCGCAAGAGTTGACAACGGCTTGCGAAAAAATCAATCCTTATCAAAATTTTGCACCCCTGCCTGGTACAGTAACCCTTGAACCCGCAACAGACTTTTGGCATGAACAACGCACCGATTGGCTCTCGGGTATCACCAATCAAATCATTATGGGAAAACATCGCGGCAGTACCATACGTAGAACAGAAGTAAGCGATAATTTCATCAACACACACCAAGAACAAATCGACTTTTTAAGACAAATTACCCTTCACTTTAAAATTGAAGGTTTTGGCAGTAGCGAAATCTTGGAAAGTCTTACCTTTGATGGTGTGAATGTTTTACCAAAGAGTCTCCTTATTGCCGATAGCAAGGGCACCCTTGAGGGCGCTTTCACGATTCCACAAAATATTACGGCTGGCACAAAAAATGTTGTGGCACGGGGAAAAGGTGGAACAATTGCAACAGGGCTTTTTACAGGTCAAGGCGTGATTGATGTGAAAGTGATGCGGCGCACCACAACAGTGAAGATCTGGACGCAATTTGACCCACAAGCGCAAGTCTTTACCCCCGATGAAACACGGCAAATCACTGGAATTGACTTTCATCTTTGCAAAATCGGCAATCAGAACCATGATCTGGTGATTGATTTGGTCACTACAGAAAACGGTTATCCGACCGCCGATATTCAAGCGCAAAGCTTTTATTCTATGAAGGGCGCAAAGGCAGGATGGGCAGAGGCACGCTATGATGTACCACTCCTTGTGATGGATGACCGCTTAACGGCTTTTGTCATTAAAACCGATGATGCTGATCATTCTGTCTCACTAGCAAAGCTTGGGGATTTTGATGCAGAACACCAAAGATTTGTCTCAAGTCACCCTTACGTGACCGGTCCACGTTTTTCTTCTGTCAATGCTAGGAGCTGGACTGCTCATCAAGATGAGGCTTTAGCCTTTCGAGTGCTGGCGGCACGCTACACACAAACAGAAAAAACCATTGATCTTGGCACTTTTGATCTTGTGGACTGCTCTGATTTACAAATACGCGCAGCCATTGAATTGCCTTCAAGCGATTGTTCTGTCATCTTTGAAATTGAAAGAAACAACGGCACGGTTTATCAACTCCTTCCCTTTCAATTACTCAGTCTTACTGAATATATCAGTGAAAAGGTAAAGCTCCGCGCTATTCTCAAAGGGACAGAGAAGCTCTCACCCGTCTTGTTTGCGCCTGTTCAATTGATTGCGGGGAAGATTCATAAAACAGCCACTTATGTCACCCGTGCTTTTACCTTTGGGGAAAAGGCAAGGTTGACCAGCTATATCAAAACCTTTTTACCGGGCGGTGCAACCTTTACACTCGAGATGCAACTGGATGATGGTGCTTTTGTTCCTTTGAAACTCGACGAAACAGAACAACTCGCTGAACCGCTTTGGACAGAGCGCAAATTTGTGAGCAGCGATAAAACAGCCAAACAAGCGCGCTTGAAACTCACGCTTACCGGTGGACCAGCAGCACGGTCAATGGTGAGTGATTTTGGCGCCGGTATATTGTGATGGGAGAACAGAGATGACCAAAACCAAAAAACTTGACATGGAATTGCCTAAAGAAGGTCGCTTTATCAGTTCTGAATTCCCAATCTTGCGGGAAAACTTGACCAAAATTGATCAAGCGATAATGGAAGTTGAGGACAAGGTAGACGAAAAAGCGCCTTCAAAACACACGCATACCATAAGCGAAATCACAAATCTAGAAAGCGCTCTCAATGGCAAAATGGCAGCGGATAAAACTTTCTCATTTGCTGA
>NZ_JBHIRP010000033.1:0-5924 GCF_042197245.1 Bartonella sp. AA18HLJMS
CCCTCATTTTTCCCATTCATTTTCATTCACCCCTCATTTAAAGGAGCATAAAGTATGGCAACAGGTTTTCTACACGGTGTTGAAGTCGTTGAGGTCGACGACGGTACACGCCCCCTTCGCGCGGTTCAATCCGCAGTTATCGGAATTGTTGGCACAGCACCCGATGCCGATGACCGAGCATTCCCTCTCAACACACCGGTTTTGGTAGCAGGCTCTCTTTCACAAGCTGCAAAACTCGATAGAACAGGCAAACGACGCGGCACTTTACCCAATGCCCTTGATCTTATTTTTAAACAAGTAGGAGCAATTGTCGTTGTCGTACGCGTGAACGAGGGTGACAACGAAAATGCAACACTCACCAATATTCTGGGTGGTGTAAACGCAAATGGTGCTTATGAAGGTGTTCATGCTTTCATTGGAGCACAATCCATTGTAGGACAAACACCACGCATTCTGATTGCGCCAGGCTTTACACATCAACGCCCTTCCAGTGTGAATATTGAAGAGAATGGAACTGGTGCAACTGCCAACCCCGTAGCAGCAGAATTGATTGGCATTGCCGAGCGTTTGCGTGCGATTGTGGTGCTTGATGCACCAAATAGCACAGATGAAGCAGCCCTTAGCACAGCAAAAGATTTTGATTCAAAACGCGCCATTCTTATTGATCCGTTTGTAAAGGTAAATCGTGATGGAAAAATCATAGAACAGCCGGCAAGTGCAGCGGTTGCTGGTGTCATTGCCAAAACAGATTTTACCCATGGTTTTTGGCATTCTCCTTCCAATAAAGTGATCAATGGAATTGTGGGAACTGCACGCCCTATTGATTTTTCCATTGGGGATCGATCAAGCCGCGCCAACCTTCTTAACGAACAAAACATCACAACAATTATCCGCGAAAACGGTTATCGTCTTTGGGGTAATCGCACCCTTTCAAGTGATACAAAGTTTGCTTTCTTATCGGTGGTGAGAACCGCAGATATGATTAATGACGCCATTTTGCGCGGGCATCTATGGGCTGTCGACCGCAATATCAAAAAGACCTACATGAATGATGTCAGTGAAAGCGTCAATGCCTATTTGCGTGATTTGAAAGCACAAGGCGCCATTCTTGGTGGACGCTGTACACCTGATCTAGAGCTTAACACAGCAAGCGCCATTGAAGGCGGCAGAGTCTATTTCAATGTCGAATTTACCCCCACAACACCCGCAGAACACATCACGTTCCGTTCACAAATCATCAATGATTACCTAGAGGAGATTTTTTAATGGCTATCCCCGTTTTACCAAGAGTTTTGAAATATTTTAACATTTTTGTCGACGGCATTCCCTATCAAGCAAAATGTGAAAGCGTAACATTACCGAATTTGAGTTTGGTTGTTGAAAGTTATCGTGGTGGAGGCATGGATAGCTCTATTGAAGTTGACCTTGGTCTTGAAACCCTCACACTTAGCATGACCATTTCTGATTGCTCTCCAGAATTGATGGCACTGTTGGGGCGCACGGATGTCGATATCTCATTACGAAGTTCAATGCAAGCGCAAGGCACACCAGCAGAAGGTGTTGTCATGACCATGAGAGGACTATGCAAAGGCTTTGAAATGGCAGAATGGCAACCGGGCAGCAAAGCAACTTCTACAGCAACATTCACATTGCAATATTTCAAATATGTCCAGAAGGACGTTGAAATCGTTGAGATAGATGTCCTCAACTTGGTGAGAAAATTCAATGGCGTCAATCAACTCGCAGACCATAAAAACAATATAGGATTATAAAAATGACCGTCCAAACAAGCATTACACATAAATTATTGATACCCATTGCCTTTGAAGGAAAAGATCACACCGAAATTACTTTACGGCGCCCCAAAACAAAAGATTTGCAAGCAATCGACAAAAAAGAAGGCGTAGAGCAAACAATTGCTATGATCGCACGTCTTTCTGAATGGCCGCATGAGGCTATCAGCGAACTCGACATCAATGATTTGTCAAGCATTGGAGAGATTTTGGAGTCTTTTATCAAACGGCGGGATACCTCGACTGGGAAACCGCCGCTAAACTCATAGCCGATATTGCCATTGTGTTCCATTGGTCCCTTTCAGACATGATGGAAATGGAACTACAAGAACTCATATTCTGGCGAAAACAAGCAGCAGAAAGGTGTAAAACAAAATGAGTGAAAAAGTTGCTGATGCAAAGGTGAAATTGTCTCTTGAAGATAAACTCACCGCGCCTCTTAAACGTGTACAAAAGAAATTCGATACATTGTCAAAAACACTCTCACATAGTTTGGGTATTCCCCGCTTTTCTGCTGCTGTCAAAAACATGACAAAAAGCCTTCATGGCGTTCAAAGTGCTCTTGGAGTGGCGGCAAGTCGTGCTTCAGTCTTTACCGGTGTCTTAGGACTTGCTGGTGGGGGTCTTGTGGCAAGTGTGACCGCCCTCACCATGAAAACCATGCATCTGGGCGATAGTCTTTATCACGCATCACACCATTTAAATATGAGTGTTGCATCACTTCAATTATGGGGTGATGCAGCCGATAATTCAGGCACTTCTGCCGAACTTTTTCAACAATCCTTAGCGGTTTTAAATAGGCGTTCAGCACAAGCATATGCCGGACAAAAAAGAGGCATGATGGGCTTTGAAGCACTTGGCATTTCTGTCAAAAACACTTCTGGAAAACTCAAATCCACTTCTGTCTTGTTAGAAGAAATTACCGACAAGATGAGTAAGATGAAAAGCCAAGCACAAAGACAGCATATTGCCGCTCTGCTGTTTGGGGGCGATGGTAAAGAAATGGCGACCATGCTTGCACAAGGCATGGCACCCATTAAAGAGCTGTTTGCAAAGGCGCGGAAAGGAAAATGGCTGATAGGTGCCGATGTCGCACGCTATGCCGCAGATTTGAGTGACAAGCTTGGTGCTTTTAAGAAAAAAATAGGCGGTATCGCGAGCTTTATTGGCGCCCGTTTTATGCCCGTGATCAATGATATGGTTGACGGTTTTTCAAAGTTGATTGATGAAAACCGTGACCTCATCCAAACAACCGTTGCGAGCTGGGCGAAAACCTTAAGAAAAGTCTTTAATGATTTGCTTAATCCTACCTCTGATTTAAGAAAAGGCATCAGTGATCTCACAGAGAGGATTAAAGGCTGGTTCCAATGGCTAGAACCTCTGATTGGTGAAATAACCCTTTTCAAGGTGGGGCTTGTAGCTCTTGGTTCATTCATTTTTGGTCCACTCATTGCCGCATTAGCCGCAGCGGGAGCAGCGTTTGTCACACTTGGCTATACTATAATGACAACGCCCATAGGATGGCTAATTGGCGGCATCGCAGCTCTTGTAGGCGCTGGATATTTGCTCTACAAAAATTGGGACAAAATCAATGGCTGGCTACTTACATCACTAACCATAGTAAGCGCAGTTTTTATCAGGCTTGCTTTCGCTCTTTCAGGACCAGTGCTTTCAGCCTTCACTTCTGTTGGTTCTAAAATTACCGATCTGGCTGTAAAACTTGGAAAATCCCTGCTCTCAAAAATAATCACAGCAGATAAAGCTTTTATTAGATTTTCCGCAACTCTGGGAAGATCACTGCTTTCAGCATTAGCCTCAGCTGCTTCCGCAGTTGCCAGTCTTGCTTTAACTCTTGTAGGTACACTGATTTCGGCAATAACTGCCGTTAGTTCTGCTTTTATATCGCTTGGTGTTGCTATCATGACCACACCTATTGGCTGGATAATTGGCGGCATTGCAGCTCTTGTTGCTGCTGGATATCTGCTCTACAAACATTGGGATACAGTCATAAGCTTTATAAGCAAGCTATGGGATTCTTTTTACAGCTTATGTAGTAATGTTTTCAATAACCTCTTGACGTTCTTTAAAAACTTTTCACCACTTTCTTGGATTTCGAAAAAAATCAATGAACTCATTGAATGGCTGTTTGGTGTCGATTTAATGGAAATAGGCTCCAATCTTATTAATGGGCTTTGGGAGGGCATCAAAAGCAAATGGGATGATCTGTATAACGGTTTTGGCAATATGATGAAGAAATTAACCAGTTGGATGCCTAATTGGATGAAAGAAAAGCTAGGCTTTAATGTTTCAATCAACAAAACTTCAACCCAAACAATTAAAACCTTTACCGATGATACCAATGCACGTGCAAAAAAAATGGTTGATACAGTAGTGGTTACAAACACCCCGCCTGAAAAACGCAAGAGTGGTTTTAATACAAGTGTCGTTGAAACAGGACAAACGCAGGCAACAAATAAAGTAGGTGCCTTTAAAGCTCCAAAGCCAATTACAGTTCATAAACCTGTTGAAGTAGATGCCCGTGTAACCATTACAAATCTAAATATTTCAGTACCAAATGGTCTCAAGGACGAAATCAGAGACGCTGTCAATCAAGCACTTGAACGCTATGCAAAACAGCAACGTTTAGCCATAGCCTCTAGCCTTTCGGATTAAATACCATGATGTTAGCTTTGGGTGGTTTTATTTTTTCGATTGAAACAGCAGCTTACCAAACACTTGATATGTCTTATGGTGTTCCATGGGTGGAGCAAGGGCGATTGGGGAGAAAGGCTGCTCTTCAATTGCCTGCCGTTGCAAATGCGGAATTTTCTTTAACTGGTGTGATTTATCCAGATTTCAAAGGTGGTCATAGACAGCTCGAATATTTACGGCAAATGGCACATAAAGGACCTCACATTCTTGTGACTGGTCAAGGCAAAATCTTAGGTAAGTTTGTCATTCTTTCTGTAGAGGAAAAGCAAAGTGTTTTTCATCATAACGGCACCCCAAAAAAACAAGAATTTACAATAAAATTGAGAGAATATGGTGAAGAGCTATGAGTGATCTTTACATGACCAAAGATGGTGATATGGTTGATGCCATTTGCTGGAAATACTATGCCAAAGGTCAACAAGCCCTTGCTGTTGAACGCGTTTATGCAGCAAATTTTGGTCTTGCAGACTATGGACCCATTTTAAAAGCAGGAATCACAATCGTTTTGCCAACCCTCCCCTATCCTAAAGCCACACCGGTAATCAGAATTTGGGGCAGTCAATCATGAAACCTTTTTGCACGGTTCTGGCAAATGGAGAAGACATCACCAAAACTCTTATGGATTATGTTTTGTCGATTGAAATTACCGATGAAGCAGAAAACAAAAGTGATCGTATCACTATAGAGCTTGATGACCGTGCGCGTGACAGTGATAACGGCTTTCTTGATATTCCTCTCATCGGGACAGTTATTTCCATAACACTTGGCTATGAAGGCGGGAAAAACCGCGATATGGGAGCCTATCTGATAGACGAAATTTCTGTAAGCAGCCCACCGCAAAACTTAAGTGTTACAGGACGCGCCGCATCAATGAACACGTCTTACAGAACCCCAAAAAGCCAATCCTACCACCAGAAAACCCTTGGCAGTATTGTTCAAGAGATAGCAGAGCGTAATGGCTATACACCAAAGGTTGATCCTTCTCTTGCAAAAATCGTTGTGCGTCACATTGACCAAACAGCTGAAAGCGATATGGCTTTTGCTACACGCCTTGCAGAAGAATATGATGCGGTAGCAAAGCCCGTTGATGGCAAACTTGTGCTTGCCAAACGGGGTGAAGGCAAAGCCATTACCGGTGAAACACTCCCTATTGTTGTTATTCATGAGGAACATTGCACCTCTTGGGATTTTAAATACAGTGCGCGGGATGAAGCAGGTGCAGCCAATGGCTTAGAAACAGATGTGGGAGACGACCAAAAAGCCGCGGCTGATGCACGAGAACCAGAAGAGATTGATGATGATGAAAACTTTATCCATATGGATGACAGTGATCGAGCAGCACCATCATCATCTGAATCGGAAAAAGCAGAAACAACACCTGAGAAAGAAGAAGAAGACAAAGAGAAAAAAGGCGGTGTT
>NZ_JBHIRP010000034.1:0-1677 GCF_042197245.1 Bartonella sp. AA18HLJMS
TCCCATGTCAATTCTATTTCAGAAATCAGTTTCTTTTGTTTTCTGGCAATATATTTCATTGCTGTCTCTAACTGATCTTCTGTCCCAAATTCACGACGGTTTTGGATTTCTTCTGATTTCACGGTATCACTTTTGGCAATCCGTGTTGTTTTGAAAAACCGAAGATTACGACCCTCTCTATCACCTTCTGCCAAAGGTGCGCCACGTTCACTGGTTTGAATAAGCGAAAATGTATTATCACGCCGTTCAATACCAACCACCGTGGTACTGGTTTCAACTTCTTCAAAAAGATTAAGAGAACTTACAAGACCAGGTTGAAACTCATAGTTTTCGATGGCTTTCATCATTGTGATGCTTGAGAAAGCATCATGTTTAAAAAAATTCATGTCCATGTGTGCATTCTCCTATCGCAATAGAATGTTGTTATGGTCTTCTAAAGACTGAATGGCTGCTTTCTTTTGCTCATCCGTGATGGCATCTGGCCATAGCAATTCAGAAGCTTTTACAGTGCATAAGCGTGCTGTAATTACGGCACGTTGATCTGCTTCTGTTGCGTCAATAGTGGCAAAAGAAATCCCTGCCGGTGTTTGACTGCCATCTGATGCTGCTGGATTAAGGGGGACATAGTGTTCCGTTGCGGTTATCTTTCCCATGACAGTTCCAGCTTCAATGAATGCTCCTGATGCAAACAGCACTTCTTCATTTGACATATCGGGGTCGTAGGGTCCAAGATAAGCGCCATTGCGTACGTCGTCATAAATAATATTCGTCATTTCACTGCCCTCCAAGCTGCTTCCCATTTTGCATAAATCTTTGCCTTGCTCGTCCCATCACTATGAGGGGTATAAGGCGAGACTTTTAAAGACGCGCTTTGAGAGCTAGCAGCCGTCAACACACATTGGCGTGCTTTCTCGAGACTCATACCGTTTTGAATAGCTTTTGCTGCGTCAAAAGAAACGCCTAAGTGCTTTGCTTGCCTTTCAAGGGTTGTTAGTGCTTTTGCGCGCTTTCTTTCTTTTTCAAGAGCAGCTTTTATGTTTTCCTGCTTGTCCTCATTGTCTTCATCTTCATCTTCGTTTTCTTCGTCGTCAAAGATTTCGGCGTTTTTGTCGATGTCACTATCGTCTTCGTCCTCTTCCTCGTCATTGATGATGTCGACGATCTTTTCGTCATCCTCTTCTTCAGCGCGGTATTGTGTGCGTGCCATGTGTTTTGTCCTTCTTTTTCTGTTGATGTTGGGTTTTGTGATATGGAATCCGTTAAGGCTTCCAAAGCTTGCGCAAGAGTGCCCTGCGCATCTGCTAATCCAAGCGTGATCGCTTGGGTGCCTATAAAAGTTTCTGCTTTTGTGTCACGAATTGCAGCAGCATTTAAGCGTCTGTTTTGCGCCACCAAATCGACAAACATCTCGTAGAGCAGGGCGCAATCGGCTTGCATTTTTATCTGTGCTGTATCGCTCAAGGGTTCATGAGGGTTGCCATGGGTTTTGTGATCACCTTCAAAGACAAAGGTCCATTTATGCCCGTGTTTTTCATCTGCACGGGATTGGTCAAGATGGGCGCAAACAACCCCAATCGAGCCTACAACACCCGTGCGAGCAACCCATATTTGAGAAGCAGAACAAGCAATGGCATAAGCCGCTGAACAAGCAAACTCATTGGCATGTGCCCAAATGGG
>NZ_JBHIRP010000034.1:1777-5804 GCF_042197245.1 Bartonella sp. AA18HLJMS
CCCGATAAAGCCCCAAGCCATGCACCACGGCGCACAAGCGTGCCATGAACCGGTATTATGGCAACATTGTTTTGTACTACATAAGTTTCAGGGGGTCTTAAAGCTTCTGTATTCTCTTGCGAATAAGCTTCAATGGGAAACTTTTCTCCCTCAAAAAGGCGTGGTGCAAGAGCATTCAAAATGATATCAAGCTTTGTCGAGGCAAGCATATGAGGAACCCCAAAAAGCCGTGATGCCAAAAACGGCATATCAAGATTATTCACCATTTTTATGTGCCTCACTGCCTTGGTTACTTTCATAAGTTTCAGAAGGTTCTGAATCTGCGGTATCAATTACTTGATTGCTATCAGAGGTCGCTGCCATATCCGTGTCAAAAGATAAGCCGCGCGCACGAGCGTCTGTGTGCTCTTCTTGCAGTTCGGCATGAATGCTGTCGATATCAAAGCCACGCTCGGCAAGTGCCATGCGTCGTGTTTTCAAGCCTGCACGAATTTCTTCTTTTTCCGCTGAGATATCCTTGTTTGGATCAATCATTTCAAGCGGGGGTGCAAAGCTTTCACATTGAAGCCATGGCAAGGAATTTTCTTCCCACCCTGGCAAATTGACACATCCGGAAAGCACTGCCATTTCAACAAAACGCTCCCAAACAATGCGGTTAAACTGAAAGGCAATAATATGTTCACGCCATTGTTTGACGTGCCGTCTAAACTGAATGATGGAGGTGCGTACATTTGAAAAATTCCCCCGCGTAACGTCTCCAGTCACAACGGCATAAGGCATATTAAGTGCTGCACAAATTTTCAAGATATTGCGAAATTGAAAAGCCTCATAAGAGCCACCAACCTCAACAGGATTTGAGAATGTAACTTCTTTATTCTCTCCTAAATAAAGAGATGCACCGGGCGCAATGACAGGTGCTTTGTATTCTTCTTCAACGTTGTTTTTATCACGATTATCGGATAATTTTTCGACGTTTGGTGAATTGTCCTTGACAAACGCCGCGAAAAGAGCCGCCGTCCTTTTTCTATCGAGTTCTGCGTCGTCATAGGATTCGAGTTGAAAGATCTTTGTCATAGCGCGCGTTATTTTTGGAGAACCGCGCAATTGTCCGGCAATACGGCGCTCTTTGATATGAATGACCATTTCAGCAGGGACACGCACGCGCTCTTGGCTCTCAAATGCCATATTTGCAGGGACATCATCATAGGGGTGATGTTCCCAGAAATGATAAGCAACGCGCTTGCCACTGGCATTAAATTCAATCCCCATACGAATGTAATTGCCTTCAATCTCAGCAGGTCCATTGTAAGTTAAATCCAGCATTTCGGTGGGATAAACTTGCAACTGAAGCGGCACACCAGAGCGTCCATAAAGGTCGACATAGTGTAGTCTTACAAAGCATTCTCCGGTTAAAAAGACCTCTCGTGCAATGGTTGCTTGAAGTCCATAAAAATTGGCATCTTCATCATAGTCTGCTTCATCAACCCATTGCCACCATAAGTCTAAAAGCTTTTTCTTTTCTTCTTGAAAACCTTCAATACGAGGATAGGGTTTAATCCCATCACTAACAGCCGCGGAGACCCATTCTTCTGTTGCAGAACCATAAAGAGCTTCATTGTCATAAAGCCATCTTGAACGGGCAACAATGGTATCACCGCATTCTTCAATCGCTTTATTGATATGTTTTTTTGCGGGGTCAAAGCCACCCATACGGCGGCTTTTGCTTGCCGCTTCAAAATGGGGATTGTGTTGACGAGAAATTGTAAAAAAGCCCGTGAGTTTATTGATAAAGCCAGCCATTAATAGCCTCGTGATATATTAAAATAGAAAACGCGTGAACGCTTGCGTCCTTCAAGGTCCGCTATTTGTGTGTTCAGCATCTCAAGCGCTCTGCGCAGTTCCTCAACAGAACGATTGCTGACTTGCTTATCGCCATGGCGTACCGATTGCGCACCCGAATAAAGAGCCTCTTCAATTTGTTCACGCCGCCTTTTTAAACTTTCCAGTCTCGAAAATTTGCTGTTAAATTGTCCTAAAGTTTCATCCACAAATTACCTCCAATCCCCTTGCATATAAGGATTCATCACCGTTCTGGATTGTTTCCTTTGAGGCTGTGCTGTCTGAGATCTTCTTGGAGCAGGAGAGGGGGCATGTCTTGGTGTTGGCTGCTCTAAAGAGCCTTCAACTTTAAGTTTTTCCAGACGCTCTTCTAAGATATCGACTTCTCGATTAAGGTTTATTCCTGCCGAAATCAGACCTTGTAAAGCAGCATAAGCATAGACCCTACAGTCCAAGGCTTCATTTCTTGCCTTTTCGCTTTTTTGCCATTCAATGCGCTTGAAGCCTTTAAAATATTTGATGACTTTTCTTTCAGCGGTTAGCTGATCAAAATATTCCCGATCAAGGTTTTTGTGAAAGTGTGTTGCACCAGCCCCCGTTGCTTCAGGTCCCGATTTTTTAAATCGTGCCGTGATAATATCTTTCGCGGCATCAACCCCAACAATATAGAGATTAATCTGTCCTTTATTGTTTCTACTTGGACGGCGTGGCCATACCGCACGCCATCCCGCTTGCCCCTTAATTCCCCAGATACGTCGTCCCTCACGCGGGCGTACATAATTATAAACCGCCTGTGTATGTCCACCACCGGTATCAATACAAGCAGCTGTTATCCTAATCCCCTCTTTATAGCCTGGATGCGGCCAACGTTTTGCAAGATATTCATCCAATTGGTCCCATACTTCAAAAGAAGAGGGATCACCAAGGATCACTTGATAATCAATATGCCAACTTTCTTCACTACGCCCCCATCCCACCACTTCAAGTTCCAAGCGGTCATTTTGCACATCAATACCAGCTGTCAACACGACGGATTGTTCTGGTGCAAGGGGATAATCTTCGCGTTTTGCATAGAGGCTATCAGGATCAATAACTTCGCCTGTTCTGTCCTCCCATGGCTCTCCAAGAACTGTATTGACAAAAGGCTGTAGAAGAGCTGGATCATCCTTGGCATTTAAAAACTCTCTTGCACATTCCCCCCATGTAAGCCAAGGAGAATAGAGTGCCGAAATATGATAAGAACGCAAATTGGGTCTGCTTGACTCACTGGTTGGGACCCAGCATGCGCCTCTTTCTTCACACATGAGATCTGTTTTTCGGTGCTCGGCATGTTCATGACCACAATGGGCACAAACAAACACAGCTTTTTCGGGAGCCCCTTTCGGCCATTTGATTTGTGACCAAACAATCGGCTGGAGTGTACCACATGCATCACAAGGCACGTTGTAATATCGCTGGTCTCCTAGCACAAAATCCTTGGCAATACGGCTTGTGTCACGGTGGGTGGGTGTGGACAATTTAAAGATCTTTCGTTGTACAAAGGTCGAGGTACGCTTTTCCGCAATCATCACCGGATCACCTTCGTTATCCACACTGAGAGGATAACCATCCACTTCATCCAAAATCAGATAACGAATAGGCATGGAACGCAAACCAGCAGCACTGTTTGCCCCTGTAAGCATCAGTGCACCACCATCAAACTCTTTCGAAAACATGGTATTCCCGCTGTCACGTGCTCGTGCTGGGGCTATGCGTTCACTTAAAACTGGACTTGCCATAATCATAGGATCAAGCCGCGTCTTTGAAAGCTTTTTGGCTGTCTCAACGGTCGGCATGACATAAAGAGCAGGTCCTGGACTATAATGAATAGCATAACCGCAGAAATTTAATCCTGCCTCTGACATGCCAACTTGCGCCCCTTTCATGACAATAGTTGTTTCAATTGGCACGTAAGAGGAAAGATTATCCATGATTTCACGCAAATAGGGGGTACGCTTTGTTCTCCACAATCCAGGTTCAGCACTTGCTACGGTGCTAAGGTATCTATTCTTATCCGCCCATTGCGAAACCGTATACGGTGGGTCCGGTTGTCGTGCGTTATTGGCATGGGCGAAAAATTCTTCGACTGCATTGTCATCCATTATTCGTTTCTTGCAAGTTCTCTAACTCTGGAGAATGAGGATCATGA
>NZ_JBHIRP010000035.1:0-5433 GCF_042197245.1 Bartonella sp. AA18HLJMS
TAATCTTCCCCACCACAACCATATTTGCCACACGTCTCTTTAGATCTGTGATTTCTTTATCGCGCCGCTCTAACATGAGTAACCTCGATTTTATGGTATTTATCTTTGTTTTTCACGCCTGTTTCTGGTTTAAAACCGACAACGGGTTCAACAACTCTTTCGGTTGCCTTTCCTTCATCAAGGCAGGGGATATTGGTGACGTAAGTTACGTCAAAGGTTAAAATTGCACCGTGGAGTGCTAGAGCGCCATTATCACCAAAGGCAAAAGCAATATTTTGCAGGCGGCATGTTTCAACTGTGTTGTTGAGATTGGGATTAGCGTAGAAAACCTCCTCAACTTCCCATGCTAATTGATCAACAAAACGTGCGCCATCTTCACATGTTGCATAGCATTCAACATCTAGCGTTAAAACACGCCGTCTTACTCCATAATCATAGCCATCTTCAATGGTTTCACTTTGCGTTGAGATATTAATAGCTGGCATTGCTTCAATAAATAAATTGAAGTCACGCATATTGAAAACATTGTCACCAGCTGCCGTCTTTGCTGCCTTTATCAAAGCAACAAATGTTTCTCTTATCGTTTCTCTCGGATGCATGGGGGCTCCTGTTCAAATAGATTGATTTTTAATCATTTTTATTGTATTTGTGGATACATTTTGATATACATTCGTTATGGTAGCAAACATCAAAGTTCATGGCATAAATTGGGATGATGGTAACTGGCCAAAATGTGCCAAACATGGAGTTTCTAAAAAAGAAATTGAGTATTTATTCACTGAACCTGGAAATCTCGTCATAAAGCATGACCCCAATATTAAAGAAGAGCGTTTCAGAGCCATTGGACGAAGCTATAATGAACGATATATTTTTTTAGTTTTTACCTTAAGAACAATAAAGAACGAATTGTTTGTACGTCCTATTAGCGCTCGTTATATGCACCAAAAGGAGATTGATTTTTATGAAAACCTCTAAATTAAAACAAATGCCCGTTTTTAAGACGGATGAAGAAGCAGAAAACTTTGTTGATACTGCAGATCTTACTGATTATGACTTAACTGGTTTTAAGCCTGTTCATTTTGAATTCTTACCTAAAGAAGCCTCTATGAATATTCGCTTACCTCAAGCACTTATGAAGGCTTTAAAGGAAAAAGCTAAAAATCAAGCTATCCCTTACACACGCTATGTTCGACATCTCATCGAACGAGATTTACGAAAAAGCCATCGTAATTGATCCATATCCTCTGTAGAGGATACAAGAAAGGATGAAACATGAACAATAATCATTATACCTATCGTGTTTTGTGGTCGCAAGAAGATGAGGAATATGTCGGATTGTGTGCAGAATTCCCATCCCTTTCATGGTTAGATGCTCAAGCAGAGAAAGCTTTAAAAGGTATTATGGACCTTGTTTCAGAAGTTGTTGAGGACATGCAACATAATGGAGAAGAAGTTCCTGTGCCTTTGTCACATGGTAAATACAGTGGTAAGTTTCAATTAAGAATACCACCAGAGCTCCATAGAAAACTTGCAATACAAGCCGCTGAAAATGGTGTGAGTTTCAACAGATACATTTCCTCTAAACTTTGAATCTTTTAAAAGTCTATACGTACTAAAAGAAAATTAATTCTTATGAAAACCTCTAAATTAAAACAAATACCCGTTTTTAAGACGGATAAAGAAGCAGAAAACTTTGTTGATACTGCAGATCTTACAGATTATGACTTAACTGGTTTTAAACCCGTTCATTTTGAGTTCTTACCTAAAGAAGTTTCTTAACCACCTCCCCATTTTGAGAACGGGGAGGGAAGATGTGTTTTTAAATTAAGCAACCTTTTTAATGGGGTTGTCTAAATTTGGTTCATAAGTTCGCAACAAAGAATCCATACGATGTGGAAGTTCTGAAGCTCCAAAATCTGTCAAAATTGCCAAGATTTTTGTAATATTGGGCACGTCATCTTGAAGCTTTAAAACCAGAGCATCTACGACCGATTCCATAACCTCAACTATAGCATTGCAGTCCTCATCTCCAATACCTCGATGATTAGAAAGCTTAAACAACGACAGCCACAAATCGCATAAGAAGTCGACACTGCTATTCATTGCACACCCCCAAAGATTTGTTCTCTCAAACATGCCAATCCTCTAGATGTGATTTTCGTTGAAGGCAGCACCTTTTCTGTTCCATCCGGTCTTTGAATGGTAATAGCAGGGCAATCCATGAATCCTTTCTTGATCTTATCCTGATAAGGTAACAATGGCGCCCCTGGAGCACGTCGATACACCCAATCATGTTTACGCAAGTAATCCGTTAAATCCTTTGGTCGTACTTCAAGCATCTTTGCTGCTTCAATAAGACCAAACAACCCATCAGAGCGTTTTAAACCTTCCAAAGCTTTTGCTTTTGGTGCTAATTCAGCAATGGTGTTATCCTTTTGCTCAATTTGGTTTTGTAAATGTGTCAAAAAGCCAATCATTGCTTGAGGACTTGAGTAGTCTATCTGTGGAACAGCTACCTGCTTTTCCAACTCTTGCCAGCGGTCAATAATCTTTGCTCGTAAAGCAGTACTGTAACCAGAAACAAGAATTAAACATTCGCGCTTAGGTAAGTTATAACAAGGGCGGCTTTCACCTTTTGCATCAACGTAAGTACCGATAAAATCAACCAATCCAAATTTGGAGCCGTTAAGTTCTTCAAGCATCTTCTTGATATCACGCATAATATGTGCGTGCTGCTTTTTACACAAATCAGCAATTTCACGACTAGACATAGTTTGATGGATAGCACTATTAGCAGTGTTTCCTTTAATTTCTATAAGAGTGTTCATGATGAACTCCTATTGGTTAGACGTTTTTGATTGACACTTTTATAAATAAAGTGCCGGGTGCTCAAAAACACGGCCAATAGTCCGTCGTTATGCTTTTCCCATCAAGAGTATTGTATAGCATAACCACACCCGACGAGATCATTATATGCGTGTAACATACAATAAGTCAAAGCCTTTAATGTGCGAAAATAAACTATCTCGGTAGCTTATCTGCTTAGTATTTAAGGTGTTCGTTAGGTTCCTGTTTCGATTATTCATACTCCTATAATAATATCACTTTTTTCTAAAAATCATAAGCACATATTTACTTTATTTGTCGACTCACTTTAGATTTTCCAGCTTAGTTTTTTATTTATAGTGGAGGGGACAATAATGCTCGACATACTTGATACAATTGCGATGATCGTATGTTTGTTGTCGTTACCGGTGATGGTTGTCGGACTTGTTTTAGTGTGTATAAAAAAATGGTGCAAAAATGGATTGAAAACCCTTGGCATTGGAGTCTTATTATTTCTCGGCTCTGCAATATTAGGTGCGTTTTTTTTTCACAAAATCAAACCAGATCAAGTTGCGTACAATAATGAAATTTTTTCCTCCTCCTCAACTTTATTAATAGATGTTGCTACTCAAAATGAAAGCGTGACAAAGGCACTACCTGAGAATACTGATAAGCAAAGTATCCATGTTCAAGATAAAAAGTCAGACGAAAATGATGGTCTAGGTTTTTGGGGATGGTTCAGGTTAATTTTCTTTGCATTTATTGCATTGTCTATTTTTGTTCATTGGCAAGATAAACGCAACAAACGTTTTAAAGAAAAGGTTTCAGAGCAGGTTTTAATGCCTCCCCCGCATATCCATCCTTCTTCTGATTTATCAGTTGTTAATAAAATGTCGCCGGAACTTGAAAAAAAACGGTTAGAAAAGAGGGTACAGATCGTTCTTCTTTGTGCTCTACTGATTGGAGGCATTGTGGTAACAGTAACTATTACGCCATGGTTATTAGTACCCATTTTTATTGTTTTAATTTTTGTTATTATTGCCTATCGTGAGACAAAAAAGGAAAAAAGCTTTGAGCAAGAAGTTGCTCTGTGGCAATCAGATATTCCTCCCTCTAATTTTGAGGAAGCATGTGAAATGTTTCAAGAACTTGACGCAAGTGAATATGATTATCGTTTAGTACAAAATGAAAAACTGTTGGGAGTTCAAGAACGCGTTACCTTTGATATTGGCGAAAATACTCCAATTTTAGGACGTCTTTTAGTAACAAATCAAGCTATTGTATTTGAAAGCCCTGAAGATAATGAAAGGACTACTTGGGCAAGAATTGCATCAGTAACTATAACATACCAAGGATGTCACATCAGTCACCGTACCGGCGCACCATGGAATTACCGATTTAGTGCTATTCCAAATCCAAGGTTTGCAGCAGTAATCCGGGTTCTTGGGCAGCCTTATTGATTTTGAAACACACAAGACAAAGGTTCCTCATTGTTTTTTCTCCCGCAAGATAAGCTTATACATACCGGATTCAGAGGCTTGGACATCTGTGATCACGAAGTGCTCTTGAGAAGAGGGAGCTTTGCTGTTTTCAGGGGAAATGATTACAACATTATCTTCCGGTTTTGGTGGTAATCCTCCAATGTCATTGATACAAAGATCAAGTTCCTTTCTTGCAATTGTGGTAGGAATTCTGCCACCGGCGTCCGATTCCGAATGTTTAATGGTGTAAATCGCTGTGATACGAAAAGATTGCTGATTGTCTTTTCGCGTGTAGATGATGGGCTGCCCAAAGGTGTTGCGCACATCTTTAACCATTTGGTTTAGCAGCCCGTGCCATCGCATGTTATTTCGCTCCAATCACGGCTTTAAACAGCATTTCAGGGCGTGTACAGATGTAAAGCGGATAGCTATAGACCTCCGGTTTTACCCATGCATTACGGTCGTGATCAACGATCAACATCGTGTAGAGAGGCTTCCCAACGGTGTTGGCAAAATCCAAGCTTTCACCAGGAGCAAAGGTTTTTTGGAATACACCTGGCGCATCAACAGGAAAGAATTGACATTCATCAGGCTTAATTCCTATGGCGCGCTTTGTTCCAGCCTTCGCACTCACATTATAGTTGTGGATACTCCGGTAATTAATGAAAGTGACACCTGCAAAGTCAAAACTGCCAAAGCTCCCCGAGCCAAGAGTGCTTGGTGTTGCAACACCTCCAGCGCTATTGAGTGTCTGTGCTAAGGCTGTGTTTAAATAGGTTTCACGAATTGTTTTATGGTTTTTCAATTTGGAAAAGAATTCATTTCCACAAAGCCCAATAATCCGTGAACGATCAGAAAATGCTCCTTTTGAAGCCTCAATCATCCTCATAATGACCCGATCAACATTGTCAGCAACATTGGTTGTTTCTGTATTTAGTTTAAAGTCAATGGGCTTTGGTGGTGTGATTTCCCATTCTTTGTACCAATCGACAATAACAGAGCCATCAGCATCAAGGACAACACCTTGAACAGCACCGAGTTGCATATTCTCCCATGTCAATTCTATTTCAGAAATCAGTTTCTTTTGTTTTCTGGCAATATATTTCATTGCTGTCTCTAACTGATC
>NZ_JBHIRP010000036.1:0-5120 GCF_042197245.1 Bartonella sp. AA18HLJMS
GTACGAGACCTTGTAAACGTTTGCCTCCCGCTTTGGTCCATTTCTGCAATTCGGTTGGTACCGCTTCATAATCCCCCGATTAAGCCTTTTAAGTAGTGTTCTATAGCCTTCTTGAGAGCTTAACGTGCTGCCTATGATTTTCATGACAAAATCTGGATATTGCGTGAGTGCTTGCGCATCTTCATCGCTATACCCTTTAGAGCGTAAAAATTGCAAAGTTTGTTTATGTTGTGCGCGTTCCTTGTTGCCCTGCCGCATAAGGATAGATGCATTTGAAAAACTTTCTTGTGGTGTCTTTCCTAACGCAAGCTCTGCAAAAAAATCCATTAAATGCTCGGAAAATTCTGATTTTCTAAAACGCTCCCATAAGCTACTTGGATTTGCTCCTGTCTGAACAAAGTTATCAAGTGACTTGATATAATCTGTTTTTTGTTCAAGATCACCACTTGCTTTTAAATGCTCCTCTTCTGGTAAGTGTGCATTCAAATGTTTTTCTTCTCCTATAGGTGCATCAAAAAGCTTTTCCTCATCATTTCCAGAATCATTTTTCAAAGAGTTTTCCGCTATAGATTTCTCATTAAGTTGAGCAATATAATCCATCACATTTTTTTGCTGTCGCCCAGCTTCATCCCACTAGACTGATCAATGTTCCCAACAAGTGGAGATTGAGGAATCATTGATGCAACACCTCTCTGCTCTGAAAAATCATGTTTTTGTTGCTCTGGTACCTCTTGTATCTTAACAGTATCCTTTGAAACATCCGGCAATGGAGGCATTTGGCGCTTTAAATCATCTGTAGACATAATCAATTCTGCTGGCGTTTTTTCCCAGCTTGTTCTGTCCCTGCTTGAGAACCGCAAATAAGCTCTGTAGGACTCAATTTTTGCGGAGTATTATCCCCATTGCTCGCATCAAAAGGGTCTGTGCGACAAGCAGCCCGTTCTAAAAAACTTGGCTTGTATCGTCCTTCCAACGGCGTGCTTGGAGGCATCGAGCATTGTTGCAATAAATATCTAGGTAACTGCGGTATAACCTGATACATTAAAGGACGCAAAAATTTTGGATCAAACAACTTTAAAAGAGAATTTGTGTTTTCTTGTTCCATCACTGCACCCTTTCCATCTCACAGCCACGCTTGCTATAATCTACATGCACAAAACCTATCGCCTTATGCAAGAAAACAGCTTCAGGTTTTGACTTCAAAACATCTTGTGCCATCACCCCGCGATAACGCTCTGGATAGCCCCTGTAGTTATACTCATAGAGTTTGTATCCATCTCGCTGCCCTACTCGTACGATATTTTCTTTCGCTCTGATGTTGCTAAGCCCAGCAAAAGTACCAAGGATAGTTCCAACATTTCCAACAATCTCCTACGGATTAGTTTTTTTATATAACAAAATATTGATTTATAATAATAATCTAGCGTTATTTATATTGAATTAGCCTCCCGAATAACGTAGGATTCTCTCATTTCAAATCTGTTTATCTTGAATCAATCAAAATCACTTGCTTGCACATCATAAGCGGGGCTGATGTGTGGGTAAAAACTATAGAAGAAAGGAGTAAAAATGATTCTTATGAATCGTCTTAAGAGCCAAGGGCTGTAGCAACACCCACGAGCTGGTTTTGTACACTTTCAAAAATGATATCTTTACCTTCTCCCAAGGTGATATTCCCGCTCTGCTCACCATTTTCATAAACAGGATTGGTCCCAGCGATAATATCGGCTCCAACACCATGAATGCTGCCTTATTTAAAGTGTCATCCGCTTGAATAAAGAAGGAGACGGCTTTGATCCCCTACTTCATTCGTGATTTTATCCAACGACCTTTTTAACGATGGGGAGGACGCTTTGGTGATCGCTTTTGTAAAGCTTTTTGCTTTTGCTGACGTTTTTTTTCATCCTCAAAATGCGTTAGTAAAGCCCGTTCCTGTTTCGTTTTGTTGGTCACACCAAAGGTGTCATTGTCCATAAATTGCTGATATCCTGCTATCATTAAATTGCTTAGGAATGAGCCACTTTTGGGAGGTTGTGTAAAATAGAGCCCTTTTGAATTTTGCAATTTATACCGGAAACCTGCTTTTTTCATGCACTCATAAACTGAGGCAAATTCACTCGCATACGAATTCATATCACTAGAAGAAGCATAAACCGGTTTCCAACCACATTTTGATAAGGATTGTTGGATCATCGCTTTATCGACACCTGGTTTTTCCCATAATGCTAAAGTTGATGGAGGAGGTTGGTTAACACATCCAGCTGTATTTAAGAGAGCTATGCAACTCAATAGTTTTAAGATTTTCTTCATTATTCCCCTCCTTCAGTGGGTTTCTTTACAATAAAACAGCTCGGAAGCTTGTTGATATTTTCTGTCACCGCTGCTTAAAACAACGGTGAACAATATTGAGATGATGGATTGAGGGAACAGTCCCGCCATTCCAAGAGAAGGCAAGGATAGCGGATTGTTGATCATCACAAACAGCAAGACTTAAGGCTCGCATTCAGGTTGTTCTGGATGCTTTGTACAAAAAGGGCTGTTCAAGCGCTTCTTGACACTGCGCTGTGGTATGACAGCACCTGGACGACAAATCGGCAAGTTTTTCTCTTTAAAAGTATAACACCAGTTACCCCTCCCTTTATAGTGGAATCCTGCTTGGAGCATGCAGGCATAAGTTGTTTCTTTAGCATTAATGCTCTGCTGTTGGTTTTCTGGAAAAACATCATAAGGGGTTGGCATACCACATTCTAACAATGCTTTTCCTATCTCCGTAAAATCTGCTCCAGACTTCTCCCACATACTTAGATACCCTGGAGGAGGCTTATCGATGTTACATCCAGCTACACTAACCAAAACTATTCCGCTTAATAATTTCAAGATTTGTTTCATTTTTTCCTCCCTGAATATTTTGAATAAATTGGCGTACGATTAGGTAATCCATAGAACTTTGTACAAGCATCACTTGGATGTCCATAACAATCATGGACACTGGGGTAGCCCTTAAATATTTGCCATGCTCCTTTCCAGGGACCACTTCCAGGAGGTATTTGTTCAAAAGTGTAAGGATTTTTGCCAATCTTTGTACCCACAAAGTCATTTTTATGATTTTCCAAGTTTACGTAATCCTGCTTTCCATCACTTAAGATATATAACGTATCTGCCATGTTTTGAGTATTATAAGCTGGTCCAAAGAAATTAATCGTTGTTTTCTTTGCTATACCATGAACACCATGCTTTTCTAAATCATGCGATCCATTGCCCGCTGTCATACTGCCGCGGCTATGCGCATCAGTATGCAATCCTATATTGCCAAGGCTATACAACAGATTCTGGTACTTCTTCGTCGAATTGGTCAAAATACCCAACTTACCTTCTAGAGCATACTGATACCCTGCAATGAACAACTCTACCAAGAACGAATCGCTATGAGGGAACATCAGAAAATAGTGCGGATCATTCTTGTTATCAGCCAACTGAACCGCATTATGGGCTGCGTCATCTGGTGTTGTAAAAATACCATTGAGAAAAACATGAACCTTGCCATCAGAACCTTTTTGTAAATTCTGTTGTTCTTCAGGCGTTAAATAATGTGCGTGAGGAAGCAATCCTGCCATTTCAAGCCAAGGCAAAGATGGCGGTTTGTTGATCATCACAAACAGCAAAACTTAAGGTTGGCATTCATCCGCATTTTTATACCTTTTACAAAAAGGGCTGTTTAAGCGCTTTTCGACACTTCTCTTCGGGATGACAGCACCAGGCTGACAAATGGGAAGGTCTTTATAATTATAGCACCAATACGGACCACCGTATCTATCACGAAATCCTGCTTGGACCATACAAGCATCAATGGATGCCATTTGATTTAAACTGAGGTTTCTATTTTCTGAATCAGGATCGATAAGACTCGGCATTCCACATTCTAATAAGGCTTTTCCTATCTCAGTAAAATCTGCTCCCGCCTTCAACCACCCATGTACTTCCCCTGGAGGAGGTTTGTCAATATTTGATATGTCACATCCAGAGATACTTAACAGAACTATTCCACTTAATAATTTAAACAGTGTATTCATTTTTTTCTCCATAAATAACCTAAACCTAAATTATCTAAAATTGCATAAGGTGCATAAATTTTTGCATTATGATGTATTCCATAATTATCTTGACATTTTTTCCCCGCATTACCATAACACTTATGGGTACTAGGGTTATGCCCGATGAACGCTCCCCCTTGCTCTATCATTGGAGTTGCTGGTGGAAATATTGCATAAGGGAACCTCAAGGGTACCTTATAAGCAGTAGGTGGATTGTGACCAAATCCTGTACCTATGGGATCGAATATATGGTTTTGTAAGTAAATATGATCTTTTTTACCATCACTCACATAATAGAGTGCATTCGCTATTGATTGAGAGTTATCAGCTGGTCCAAAAAGATAGATATCTGTTTTTTCTGCTATACCGTGAATGCCACGCTGTTCAAAGTCACGCATTCCATTGCCCACTGTCAAACTACCACGGCTATGCGCACTAACAATCGCCCCTGTATTGCCATAACGATAGATAAAATCTTGTAACTTCTTGGTCGAATTACTCCATCTCCCAAAATATTCATAAATCGCTACTCCGTACTCTACGAGCCTGTCTTTAGCTTGTGGGTGGTATGTAAAATAAAGGGGTTCATGTTCATTATCAGCTAAGTGGACAGCATTACCGGCTGCTTCATCTGGTGTGTTAAAAATACCATTATAGAACATACGCCTGTTGCCATCAGAGCCAGCTTGTAAATACTGCTCATCTTCAGCATTTAAAAAGTGATACAGAGTAATATATTCTCCATCGCTGTCTTTTATAGGTTCTCCATTTTCATCGGTTAAATAGAGGACATTGCCATTTTCATCATGCAAAATCTCACCCACTGGATGTTCTTTAACATTTGCGACTTCGCGCACTTTGTCCCAGTATCCTAATCCTTCATCCGATAAATCATTGATCATATCTACGCGATTATGTACTACCCCCTCAAGCGATGCGACATCTAGCTGTCCTACTGCTTGGTGTGCTGCTGCGGTGTTGCGGTTGAGAGAGCCAATGATTTGTCCAGCATCTTGCCCCATCGCCCTC
>NZ_JBHIRP010000037.1:0-5117 GCF_042197245.1 Bartonella sp. AA18HLJMS
AAGAAGGTGTTCACGGTATAGCCAACGAAAACACGACTATCAATCTCTATGGACCAGCCTTTAATGTTTTAGTTGCATCCGGTCTGTTAGGTTATGTGAGTGACGGCAAACAAACCATTGTTGGCTTTGATGGGAATAGATACGACTTTGTCAGCAGAATTATTGGCGGCAATGGCTATACCTACGAGACAATACCTGCTGGTAGTAACTGGTGGAAAGAATGGTGGAGAGTGGTCATGAATCCCATAAGTTCCCATACTTGTCTTGGAGATGCAGGTTATAAATGTAGATATGATTATGGTTCATCTCATCGTGAACAATTTCCTTTAAGTAAATCATGGAGTAAAAAATGAAACACATCGTAAAATTATTAAGTGCTGTAACTTTGTTAAGTATAGCTGGATGTCAGTTTAATAAGCCTCCTTCAGGATATTTGACTGCTTGGGAGAAACCGGGAGCAGATTTTACTGAGGTAGGAAAAGGCTTGTTAGAATGTGGTATGCCAACCCCTTATGATAAGGATCCAGAAAGCAGCAAGCTCAGTAATAATGCAATAGCAACAATTCATGCTTGTATGGTTCAATCAGGATTCCGCTATAAAGATGAAAGGGGGGGGTGGTGTGTAAACCATAAAGCCGAAAACCTTCCGATTTGTCGTCCAGGTGCTGTCATACCACAGCGCAGTGTCAAGAAGCGCTTAAACAGCCCGTTTTGTAAAAAGCATCCAGAACAATATGAATGCTATCCTTAAGTCTTGCTATTTGTGATGATCAACAATCTGCCATCCTTGCCTTCGCTTGGAATGGCGCGATTGTTTCCTCACGCACATTATTTAACGGATGAAGAAAAGCAGCATTTACAAGAGGGTGCTGATGGCAAGGTGCATGTGTCCTTTAATGGCATCTTTACTCCACCAGAGGAAGCCGCTGTTTATGCGATTCAACATGCGAAGGATAAAAATGAACCGCTTTATTTTGTTGTGTGCCCAGACGCGGCAAGCAGGGGCTTAGCAACAAGATTCAAAGTATATAAAGATGTGTAAGGGCGTATTGATGTCTATAGCTTTTTATGATTCAATAAAAAAGTAAGTATTAAAGAAAAAATCTCAAATCAGAAAATAAAGGTGGTCTAAAAGGTGGGCCAAAAAAGGTGGACGAGAGGGGGCGTTAAGTGAGGGCGATTCATCGGTTATCAGCATCATTCGTAAAGACGTCTCCGCAGGGTAAATATTGTGATGGGGCAGGGCTATGGTTGAATGTTCGAAAAGACAATACACGCTCTTGGTTTTTTCGCTATACGCACCACAATAAGCGCCGTGAAATGGGACTTGGTCCTGTTACGAAACTCTCTTTAAAAGAAGCGCACGAGCTTGCAAGATATTATAGTGATATTCTTAAAGAAGGCAATGATCCTATTGTCTTTCGAGAACAGACTATTTTAAAACAGCAAAGCAATATTTTTCAAGAAATTGCAAAAGCGGCTTTTGAAAGCAAAAAAGCAGAGTTGAAAAATGAAGGTAAAAACGGCCGCTGGTTTTCTCCACTAGAGTTGCACGTGATTCCACATATAGGTAATTTACCTATAGAAAAATTAACAGCCAATATCATTCGCAATGTTCTCGCACCCCTTTGGCATGAAAAAGCAGACACAGCGCGAAAAGCACTTAACCGTATCAATATTTGCTTGAAATATGCTGCGGCTCTTGGTTTAGATGTTGATCTACAGGCTTGTATGAAAGCACGCGCTCTTTTAGGAAAACCCCGTGCTACACCAACAAATATTCTTGCTATGCCATGGCAAGAAGTTCCGGCATTTTATCAGAGCTTGGATGATAATATCCTTTCAAATTTAGCACTGAAGCTCTTGATTTTGACTGGAGTACGGTCGTATCCATTGCGCTATTTGCGCCTTGAACAAATTGATAAAGATATATGGACGATACCCAAAGAAAATATGAAAGGTATTGTAGGGAAAGTTTCAGACTTTCGCGTGCCACTAAGTGATGAAGCTTTGAGAGTTATTGAAAAAACTCTCCCCTTTGAAAAGAATGGTTTTCTATTTTCTGGTCTTAAAGGCAACCCCATTTCTGATGCTACCATGGCAAAATATATGACAGTTTGCGGCTTAACTTATCGTCCCCATGGTTTTCGTTCAAGCTTACGGGATTGGATAGCAGAAACAACGTCAACACCGTTTGAGATTGCAGAAACGGTTCTTGCCCATTCAGTTGGGAGTTCAGTGACAAAAGCTTATATGCGAACGGATTTTTTAGAACAGCGACATGTTCTCTTGGAACAGTGGGCTTCATTTATAACAGGATAGAATTTTTACAATTACCTCTGCAGTGTTTTTTTTAGTTATTTTGACGAGAAATTTGATATGTCCAATTTTGTGAAAATAACAGTTTTAAATGTGTAAAGCTATTATTGATAGTCTCCATGAGACGAGCAAAATTAAGAAACCATTTTCTAAAGAATTTTGCGCGTCTCAGAGTATGTTTAGAGTCGGATATTTGGTTTTTGTGTAAAAATACTTACAAACGCATCCATAATACGTGAAAAATCAAGGGCTAATAAGAGTATAATGATTACAATCCATTTTGTATAACGTGACATCACTTTTATACTTTTGTAGGTCATGATAATTTCTTGAAGGATTTCTTTTTCTCCTTCTGTAAGCTCTGTATCGTCTTTTGTTTTTTTCTTAGCCATGTTTCCACCCACACACACGTTCGCCCTGCTTGTTATGCTTTAAGATATCTCTTGCTAAATTGGAACTGATGACGTTAACATCTTGCCTCTCTAAATAAATTGGCAACCAACCAACACAAGAGACATACTTATTTGTCCCGCAACCAACGAGAGAGAGCAGTACGCACATCAGTATCACTTTTCTGATTAACTTCATTTTCCACCTCCAGCCGTGTTGTTGCTGCTTTTAAGGTTTTTTCTGTTTGCTTTTGCTGTTCTGCCTTTTTTCCAAGGGTAAAAGCTTTTGCCAAAGCCATAAAAAAAGCGGCTAGAGCCGCGCCTATTAACAGCAGATTTCTTTTCATCCATAAGATCATAAACGGTGTTCCTGAAAACGTTTAGCAACAAAGAAAATGCCAGCACATGCGGCTAAAACCATAATGGTAGCAAATGCCCATTGCACTGGACCATTGCCTGCTAATAAGCCTCCAAGCCCTGAAAAAGAACCAATAACTGGTGCAAGAGCTTCAGCTTTAAAAAGTCCCGTTGGTGCTTGCGTTTCTACGGTTTGGTAGTTAGAGGAAACAAAAGCACCTTTCGCCCATAAGCCTGCTTCTGCTGCACGCCGGTGTGCGAGACCTTCAAGACGCTTTCCGCCTGCTTTGGTCCATTTCTGTAGCTCTGCAGGGACAGCTTCATATTCACCTTGATTGAGCTTTTTTAACAGTGTCGAGTTACAAAAGGCTGTTGTTCCTACATTATAGCAAAAGGAGACTAAAGCCGCGAATTGTTCATCTGTTAATGAAACTGTAACAGCGCGTTCAACAGCATTTTCAAATTGTCTTAAGTCTTGGCAAAGAAGTTCTTCTGCTTGCTTTTCAGTGATTGCCATGCCTTTATGAACAAAAGGTTTTCCAGCATTGTTTGTATGTCCATAACCTATTGTCCACACCCCAATGGCATCTTTATAGGCGTTTAAACGCAAACCTTCCCATTGTTTGATAAGTGCAAGTCCTTCTGATGATATTTTTCGCATATGCTTCTCCATAAAAAAAGCTCCGCAAAAAGCAGAGCTGGATTAAAAAAATTGACATCTTTCTCATTCGGAAAGATAGCTTGGTTAAGCTTCATGTCGCTTTTTCATTGGAACAAAAGAATGTATTTGACATTGTAATAATTGTATCTTATAAGTTACAAATGTTTACAGTATACAAAACAGAGCATTTTATAAAATGGCTAGATTCTTTAAAAGATGAGATTGCGCAAGCGCATATTGTTAAACGGATAGCAAGAATAGAAACGGGATTTCTTGGAAATGTAAAATTTTTCCGTGGAATTGGAGAGTTAAAAATACATCATGGTCCTGGCTATAGAATCTATTTTGTAAAACAAGGTAAACAAATCATTTTGTTATTAAATGCGGGTGATAAATCTACACAACAAAAAGATATCGAAAAAGCTCTTCAATTAGTAAAGGAAATGAAACATGGAAATTACTAAATTTGACACAAGTGAATATTTCAAGACACCTGAGACACAAAGGATTCTTTTAGAAGATGCTCTTGAAAGCAAAGATAGTAAGTATCTTGCCCATGCTCTTGGTATAATAGCGAAAAACCAAGGAATGAGTAAAATCGCCCAAAATACAGGGCTATCAAGAGAGTCTCTTTATCGTTCTTTAAGTGATAAAGGCGACCCACGGCTTTCTACTTTTCTCAGTGTTTTGAGTGCTTTAAATTTGCAGATTAGCTTAACGCCTATCCAAAATAATTGTAAGGAACAAGCAGCTTTAGAAGAAGCATCTTGACTACCTCCCCACCTTTAAAGATGGGGAAGGGAGGTATTTAAGCAATCTTTTAAATGAGGGGCTCTACATCTGGTTTATAACCTATCATGTATCCTCTTCGTCCATATGGATGACGCCTTCGCCTTCGTCGCATGCGTTAGGTGGGGCGTTTGGGTCAAGGGTATCATCTTTGTCTGGTGTGGTGTTTGCAACGTTTCCAGCTGTGTTTTCTTGGGCTTCATCAAAAAGCTCGCAATCTATTTTTGTAGTGTAACCACCCGTTTTATCAAGTTTGTGCTTAACACTTTTGATGCGCCATTCTGCTGGAATATAGGGGCGGAAAGGGGGCTCCTGAACAAGCTTTGCTTCTGCTTGTACAAAGGGATCACCACCAATATCACATGAGAAAGAAGATTTCCCACGAGATGATTTATTGCGATAAGCCGCAATGGCTGCAACAGCTTCTGATTGATTGTGGTAGGTATATTTGAGTTCATGAAACGGTGCGTTACCAACTTTGACTTCTTTTTTTTCACCAGTGCGGATGTCATGATAGTTTGCGATAACACCGCCTTTTTTCTCTTTGTCTTCTTCTTCTTTCTCAGGTGTTGTTTCTGCTTTTTCCGATTCAGATGATGATG
>NZ_JBHIRP010000038.1:0-4864 GCF_042197245.1 Bartonella sp. AA18HLJMS
GTAATGCATAAACTCATAAGGATATGGAATATATAGATAAAGTTTAAGAACATAATCTAGCCTTTCTTATTAGCAGCCAGCGTATTCATGATGAGCAAGTTGGTACTGTATATTGGCAATTAATCTCTCATTGGCTTTTTTTACAATAGCACTTGTAATCTCTGGCTTTGACATCACCCTAGCAATTGAGGGTTCCTCTTGTTTTGCAATGGGGAATTGATCTCCATCCGCTCTTTGAAACACATTCCCTCCCATTTTCAATTCAACACGCTTTGGAAAACTCCCATCCTTGATAAAACCATGGGGTAAGATTTCTTTCTTTCCAAACAGTTGTGTAAGTCACGCCGCGTTTTGTTCTTTTGCTTTAAAAAATTTAAGAAGTATCGGTGTTCCAGAACCAATGATATCTGTCTCAAGAAACCTTGCTGTCGCCTTTTCTTTAATATAAATACCTTGCTTAACATGCTTTGATTGGGCAGATGTAACATCGGCAATTTGCTTTTCAGTAAAGCGTTCGACTGTTTTGCTGCGGTGTTTAGAGCATTACGCACAGCCCAATTAAGGCGTGGTGCTTGAAGACTGGTGAAGGTATCCTTCACCTGTTGAAGATACCATTTTGGGTAGATGATTAACTTCAACGTCTAAGCCTTTTTAAGAGTAGGTGTTGATGATTGAGAGACCTTAGATGCTTTTGGTTTTTCGAGTAAGGTTTCTTCAGTCATTGGTTCAGATGATGTTTGCGCTACTTCTTGTTCTATTTGCTTAATTTGTTCAACTGTCTTTTCAGGTTTTTCTGTTGTTTTGACTCCAATAAAAGGTTTTACAGCATTGGCGCGCTTGAGACGTGCGTAGACTTGATTGGAAACTTCAACAAATGGATTATTGGGTGTTGATGGTTCAAAGCGAATAGTGCTTTTATTGTCGCCAACAACACACATTGGCTTAGTGATGACAGCTTTCATCATTGCTCCTTTTGAGTCATAATTAATGACATAATTAGTCAATTATTGATTTTTATTCTGTGAAAAATTGATTAGTCAGAATTATCTAGAAAACAGAGCTTTCTAGCCACGCTTCAAGTTCACATTTTACTGAATTTTTGGGGATATTTTTGAATTTTAGACGCAATACAACTAGTGCAGTATCGTCATTAAATGCAATTTTTTACACCATGCCAACAAAAAAATCTATATTTTTTATTTTAAAATAGAATATATAAAATTTTCTAAAACATTTTAGATTTTATAAATTATTGTGAAATTATTATAGGAGGGAAAGGCTATGACAGGTCCAGAAATATTAGATGCCATGTATATAATATCAATGATAGTTATATCCCTCTTAACTATAGCGTTTTGTTTGCCTGCCGCCTTTTGATTTTCATTAATAGTTTGCGGATCATATGCAATTACACGCTTTTGTAAAAAAATCGAGAGTGAGAAATTTTTCCAGATTGATGAGCTAAATATTAAGCTCGTGACGGGCTGCTGTTGCCAAAAAAGCAGATCTTGTTAAACCTCTCTTTTGTGCACAATTATCAATTGCACGTAAAAGCCCTCGTTCAATTGATATATTTGTGCGTATGACTTCTGAATCATTTTCAATAAAAGGAACTTGTATTAAAAAAGCTCCTTCTGACAAAGCTGTTTTGACAGATTTCCGTTGTATGACTTCTTCAAATTTTGAAGGAATAGGCACTCTATCTATATCTTCACAATAAAGTTGGAGTGCTTCTGTTGCATTTGCGATTAAATTTTCTTCCTCATCAGCAGCAGAAAAAAGTCCCTCAAAATCAGGAAACTGAACACCAAAAGCAGATTCTTCATCTTTATGAACAAGAGCAAAAAATCTTTTCATTCTTCTTCTCCTTCTTTTAACCAGCCTGCTTGTTGTGCGATAGAACGTGCTGTACCAATCGGAAGATTTTTTTTAGGATGTGGAACGATAACAACCTTATCATCTTTTTTAAACTTATGATGAGAACCTTTCACTTTGATAAGTTCAAAGCCATCACGCTTTAATTTTGCAATGATTTTTCGGCTATCTTGTTCCATTACCTAAACTCATAATGTGTAAATATATACACATTTTAATGATTTTTCATCTGATGTCAATTCTTTTTTAATGGCTAAAATGCCTATGAAGCGCATTAAGAACAATACGCAAAGAGCTAACAAGATGTGTTAACGATTGATCTTCTATAACAAGATATTGTAATGCAGCGTAAAGATTATACTGTCTATAGAGGTGTTGTGTTTCTTTGATAACCTCTTTCGTCTCTTCATAACAATGAGTTGCTCTTTCAATCCACCGTTTTTGTGCCTCCTCATTTGATGAAGGAGTAAAGTTATCATAAATTGCATTAGGCAATTCTTTTGCACATAGATAATTGTTTTTCACTTCAAGATATTTTTGTGCAGCAATCATATTGGTCTTGATTGATTTCACCTTGCAAATAAAACCGCCCGATATAGGTTCTGGAAAGCGGATTTTTAGCCTCTTCTATGGTCAAGCCAAAGCGTTTGGCACGCATTTCAATTGCCAATTTATCCATGGGTTTATGCGGTGTTTTTGCTCGTGAGATGCGTCCGTTTGGTTCTCTGATACATCCTTTAATCCGAGGATGTCCGCGTTTTGTACGTTTTTTTCTCTTTGTCATATGTTATCAATCAGAATGGGATAGCATCATTAAGAGATGTGCCATGATCAGTAGCACCTGAAGCGATAGCATAATTTTGAGAAGTAATGGGTGAGGGGGTAGGGGATGCTGATTGCTCTTTCTTTGCATCAAGCAAATACAATTCCTCTTTGAATTGTGGTAAGACAATCTCTGTTGTGTAGCGGTCATGCCCATTTTTATCTTGCCATTTGCGTGTCTGTAATTTTCCTTCTATGTAAACCTTTGAACCTTTGTTTAGATATTGAAGTGCAATTTTTGCTAAATGTGGATTAAAAATCACAACTGAATGCCATTCTGTTTTCTCTACTTTTTGATTGGTTTTTTTATCTGTATAGCTCTCAGAAGTCGCTATACTAAAATTGACTATTTCTGCTCCAGAATTCATTGTTTTGCTTTCGGGATCAGCACCAAGGCGCCCGATTAACGTCACTTTATTTAGCATATTTGTAGCCCCATTAGATTAGCAATTTATACATAAAAAATCTTAGAATGATTTGCATATTTATTCAATTATTTCAAAATGATATTATTGTTTTTAACATATAAAATTATGTTTACAGTGTATAAAATAAGGAGATCAAGGTATTCTATTCTGCAAGCACTGTTTTTTTTCTACTTTCTCCATGAGTTCATTGCACTTTGTCAGATCTTGTTGTGAAAGAGACTTAAAAATTCTAACAAACGTGTTAGAAATTTCATGGTTAAGTGGGTCAGAAGAGTTCATTGTAAAATTCTTACGACAAATATTTGCTTCTCTTCTCAAGATAGAAGCCGTTTCTTCATCTAAAGCATATTTCTCAATGATCTTTTCTTCCATGTCAGCAGGTATAGGCTTTTTGCCAATTTCTACAGAAGATAAAAATGCTATAGATACGCCTAATTTATTAGCCATATCTAATAAACGTTCTGTCCGATCAATACGAATTTTACGTAAGGTTTTGCCAAATGGTGTAAGCATGTGATTAAAGCTCCTATTAATGCAATCTGCAATTAAGCTGCTTTGAGAAGCGAACCTATATTCTTTTCTAAAAATTGAGGTACTTTGATTTTAGGTGAAAAAATCATCAATTCGGTAGCTTTCCTTTTCTCTTGTAGAGAATATTGTAAGCTAAATTCTATTGAGAGATATTGCCTATACAATAATTTAATTTCTTCAACGTTGTCATAAATAATTAGCCAAGGTGCTGTCACATGTTGGGAGATGACATTCTCTAAATTGTGGTGATCATTAGCTTTGTAAAACCAAGTACAAAGCCCTTTTCCTTTTTTAAAATAAGGAGGGTCCATATAAAAAAGGTGTTTTCATCAGTTCTATAACGCAGCAAAGATTCCCGTGCATTTAAACGAGTTAAATGTATCTATCTTTTTGTATGTACCATTCTTCTAAGTTAATGGTCGTTGTATTGATTTTTTCTATTAATTCTTCTGTCTTGTGCAAAACGCAATACCAAAAGCTCCAAATAAACAGATCAATATCGTTAATGTGAATATCTTTAACTTCACCATTAAAAAAGCTTTAGAGCAAGTCTACACCTGCCAGCAAATGGCTCTCTATAGGAACAGCCATTTAATGCTTTTTCTCAAATATTTCTTTGACTTTTCAATACAGTGCAGCCTTACCGCCTGGATATCTCAATGGTGAGCAGACATGAGTCATTGTTACGCGCCTTTTTCAATGATTTTTTGATGTTTTTGTTGATTTCATCTATGAACATTGAGAAGAGACAATGCCATTTAATCTAAACAGTTTTATAAAATCGGAAGTTTTACTATGGCTTTTAAACTGAGCACTGTAGTGGGTAAATAGATATGTTTATTAAACTGCGTGTACGTAACATAAGAAACAATACACAAACTAAAAAGGAATACCAAAGAGCAATATCTGAGTACCAAAGTAAAGTATCCCAATGGAAAAGAAAGCTTGTACTCCACATACCTAGAAATGACAGGTAAAGAAACCGTTTCTTTATAACTATTTGGGAAAATTAAAACGACAAACGCTAAACTTATTAGTTTTAAGAGTCTGTGCAAATACTGTTGTAAATCACGTGTTAGTTTCACCCAACCCGTTGTATCATCACCTTTATATTTTGGATTGCTCTGCAATTCAGAAGGAATATGAGAATTGCATAAAATTGCAAAAACAGTTGTGACTATTACCAAAGAAACAGATGCGAATGTCAA
>NZ_JBHIRP010000039.1:0-4264 GCF_042197245.1 Bartonella sp. AA18HLJMS
GAGACATGTCTTAAGGCGCCCAAGCCCATTTCACGGCGCCGACCGTGAATGGTATAACGATAAAGCCATTGAGCACCACCATCTTTACGCTTATGGAGGATCAAGCCGGCACCATCATTATATTTGCCAGCCCCCAATGTTGCGACAGATCTTGCATTAAGACGGTTCATAAGAGCCATTTTTAAATCCTTTCTTATACAAATTTGATCCACACACTCATCCCGCTTGTGACGTGCAAAGGTGTGGTTTTGATTGATTCAAGATAAGCAGATTTAAAATGAGAGAATCTTGCGTTATTCGAGGGTCTAATTCAATATGAGTAACGCTAGATTATCATTATAAATCAATACGTTGTATCTTTAAGGAGAAAATTAGTTCCTTTATATGAAGTGATCAATGATCGTTCAGGTGATGTGGTGAATTTTTTTCGGGTGTTGCAACGCCATTATTACCCTTTCATGGATCTGTTGGAGTTCCAGGTGAGTAGCTGTGAGGCGTCTGAACGGTTACGCACCCAAGATCCCAAGACCCTGACAGATTTAGAGCGGGCATTGCGGTTTTTATATCTGCAGCGGTTGAGTTTTGGTGGCAAAGTGGCAAAACAGACGTTTGGAGTTGATCCACACCGTGGTGCACGGTTTAATAGTCTCAAACTTGAAGCCTCCTTAAAGCTTATTTACCGTCGTTTAGCAGGTGTGACCATTGAACATTTAGATTGGTTTGAGTTTATTAGGCGCTATGATCGTCCCAACATCTTGTTTTACCTTGATCCGCCTTATTGGGGTGTTGAGGATTACTATGGCAAGGATTTGTTTAAGCGAGAGGATTATCAGAGGATGTCCACACTGCTTGCACAATTAAAGGGAAAGTTTCTTCTGTCACTCAATGATGTGCCGGAGATTCGCAAAAGCTTTAGCCCATTTAAGATAAAAGAAGTCACCATATCTTATACATGCAGTTCAAATAATCCAATTCCAGCTCAAGAGCTCATCATCTCAAATTGCGACTTTTAGCAAAGGAGAAAAAGCTGCCTTAAAGGGTCTTTAAATGATCTTTGAAAGGCCTTTGAAGACCCTTTGAAAACCCCTTTAATTTTTTAAAAAAGACGTGAATTTTAAAAATGAATTGCTGCAAAACCTGCTGACAAGTTACATACAAGACATATAGAATCAATAATTTATAGCACGACAAAAGTGCTGTGGCGGAGGGGGTAGGAATGCTATATTTATATAAAATCAATAGATTATATAGAAGTTCGGGAATTTTGATTCCGTTGATTCTTTTAACTTATTTTCTGCCTATCCCGAACCTTTTTAGAGCTTATTCTCGATCATTTAGTTCTAAATTTATCTTTTATTTTCTCTTCTTTCAGATATTAAGAAAGATGGCTGTGAGAGAAGGAATTGTGTTAGAGATCTGCTAAGGTTATTGTGTTTCAAAGGTTGCTTTTTAACACCTTTTGAACTATATTACCACCTTATTGTAAGGTAGGAGTATAGTCATGGCTACAACTGTTAAACTGTCTGATGATCTCATTAATGAGGCTAAGCGTTACGCGTCTGTTTATAGCCGCTCGGTTCCTAAGCAAATTGAATATTGGTCGCGTATGGGCAAAATAGCCGAAGAAAATCCAGATCTCTCCTTTCAATTTATTCAAGCAATCTTACTTGGACAACAAGAAAATGCAGATGGCGATGTAACAGCATTCGAATTTGGCTGAATCTATGCAAGTTTTACAAACCCATTCATTTAAAAAAACTGTCAAAAAACTGCATGCCAACCAAAAACAAGATCTAAACCAAGCTGTTCGCGTCATTATGAAAACGCCCACCATTGGTCAAGCCAAAACAGGTGATCTTTCTGGTGTTTTTGTCTATAAATTTAAAATGGCCAAGCAATTGACGCTGCTTGCTTACAGCTATGAAGATCACACGATTACTTTGACCTTGTTAGCACTTGGCTCTCATGAAAATTTTTACCGAGATCTTAAAGCATAATATATTTTACAACTTGATAGAGGCACACAGCATTAATTTTACTAAAGTTCTCCAGTGCTAAAGGTATTAAACCAAAATTTATAGACATGATCAAGCTATATTGGGCACCTAATTGCGGCATAATATTTTTAGCTAAACCGATTGGAGGACTTTGCAGCAAAGGAGTACTGCACTCATCTGCTATTACATACCTCTAACTTGAGTTAAAAACAAAGCTCTTCCGTACACCCCAACAAATGGCTTTGTCATGATAGAACTTTACTAGATTAGAGGTAAGTCAGTAGCATCTGTTATAAATTTAACGCTTCGCACTTTCCTCGGTAAATTCAAGCCGCAAAATACTAAATACAACTAAGTCCTATAGCTCAATGCGCACATAATCATGCATGGTGTTTCTACGCTCAACAAGTTACACCTCAGTTCTCTTGCGCAAATACGAATAAGAAGGGTTTAATTTGCTAATTTTAGCTCAGTCTTAAGTACAACCTCTGGAAAGGCTACACGTGCCTGCTGCATCAACGTCATATTAATGCCATAGAAAAATCCCTTACTATCTGCTATAGCTTCATTATGACGCAAGGGATTGGTACGAACCCCTGTAAGGATAAGCAAACGCAAAGCCAGTTGTGTGGGGTTTGTTGTTTGGCAAAGCGTTTTATAAAAAGCGGGAACATCTTTCCAATCCATTGCAGGTAGGTTTTTGATTTTATGGCGTTGTTTGCCTAAGAGAGCTTGTGCTTTTGTTACTGCTTGTAAATCAACATCTAAACCCAAAGCAGCCGCATGTTTGAGACAAAGATTAAGACGAATTTGTTTATTGCGTTCTTTAATGGGGTCACGACCCTCATGCAAAACAGAACGCCATTGATTTGCTAATTCACGGGCTTTTTTTAAAGAAACATTTCGCAACGCCCCCAAGCCCATTTCACGACGGCGCCCATGAATGGTATAACGATACAGCCATTGAGCACCTCCATCTTTACGCTTATGAAGAAGCAAGCCGGCGCCATCATTATATTTGCCAGCCCCCAATGTTGCGATAGATCTTGCGTTAAGACGGTTCATAAGAGCCATTTTAAGTCCTTTCTTATACAAATTTGATCCCCACACTCATCCCACTTGTTATGTGCAAATGAGTAGTTTTGATTGATTAAAGATAAACAGCTTTGAAATGAGAGAATCCTACGATATTGGGGACTCTCATTCAATATACAAAACAGTGAATTATCATTATAAATCAATATCTTGAACAGACAATCCGAAGTTTCCCAAGATCTTGAATGAAGCACGATTGGATGATCTGAGAAACCACCCCGAGACCTATAAGCATATCTGGGAAGGGGCTTATCTTACAGCGGTTCAAGGCGCTTATTATCAAAAGGAAATGTTGGCAGCCGAGCAAGAGGGGCGGATAGGGCGTGTTGCTCGTGATTCTTTAATGCAAATACGTGCTTTTTGGGACATTGGGGGGACGGGCGCCAAGGCAAATGCAACAGCGATATGGATAGCGCAATTTGTTGGTAGAGAGATCAGAGTGCTTGATTATTACGAAGCACAGGGGCAGCCTTTATCGGAACATATCGGTTGGTTGCGTCAAAACGGTTATGAGAAGGCATTGATGGTTCTCCCCCATGATGGTGCGACCAGAGACCGTGTGCACAATGTGAGTTTTGAGAGCGCTCTTAAACAGGCAGGCTTTCAAACAAAAGTTATCCCTAATCAGGGAGCAGGGGCTGTTAAGATACGTATAGAAACAGTCCGCCGTGTTTTGCCTTCTGTTTGGTTTAATGAGAAGACGACAGTAGCAGGACGTAAGGCACTGAACTGGTATCACGAGAAATGGGATGAGAAGCGTAATATTGGCTTGGGAGCAGAGCATGATTGGTCCAGTCATGGGGCAGATGCCTTTGGACTGATGTGTATTTCATACAAACCACCAAAAGAAATACAAAAGCGACCAGCTTATAGCGGCAGAACGGAATATGAGAGTACCTCATGGATGGCAGAATGATACATGATGATGAACATTTAGAGAAAGACAGCAATGTATCTGATCTCTCTCATGAAGGTTTGTTTCGTAAGCTTGTGAGTTGGTAGCAAGCTATTGATTTATAATGATAATCTAGCGTTATTCATATTGAGTTAAAGACCCGAATAACGTAAGATTCTTTTATTTCAAATCTGTTTATATTGAATCAATCAAAACCACTCGTTTGCACATAGCAAGTGGGATGAGTGTGTGGATAAAATTTGTATAAGAAAGGACT
>NZ_JBHIRP010000040.1:0-3785 GCF_042197245.1 Bartonella sp. AA18HLJMS
GCAAATGCTTCCGATACACTATTGTAAACCTTTTCCTCACCAGCACTACCATCAGAATTGACAGTTTTAAGCTTGAAGGTAGGTGCAACCCATTCTCCCTTTTCATTATAACCAGCTCCTCCACCAAAATAGGTCGCAAACTGTTTTTGCAGATCATAAATCTGTCCACCCGTAATCGCATCACTCGAGCCTGATACTATAGAGCCAGCTGCAAGTGATGTAAGCTTGCTGTTCTCTTTATTGTCCCCATGCGTCGCTACAAACGCACCTTTAGTCTTGCCCCATAACAATGCATCGCCTTGAACTGCTTGCGTAATATTACTTAGTTTTTCATCAAACTTTTTGACCTCATTAGACAGATGAGTGTTCACATTCTTGACACTCGTATCAAGACCCGCAAAGGCGCTACCAACATCGTTATGTGAATTAGTCGTTACTGTACCATCGTCAGAAACATTAGAGATTTTATAAGTCGGAACTGTAAAAACACCCTCTTTAAAGGATGCTTCTCCACCAAGAAACTTAGCTAAATCCTCACCGATTTTGTTAACCTGTCCACCCGTGATTGCATCACGTGAATCCTTGGCAATCTGACCATCAGCAACATTATGAAGACCAACAGCCGCCTTATCCTTACCTTTACCTAAAGTCACACTCGTGTAATCAATGCCGCCATTCTCACCCTCTTTTTTATCGTAGAGAACCACTGCTGAATCTTCTGACTGAAGACTGCTGGAAAGATCCTTCAGACTTGCATCAAGCTGCGCTTTATTGACTGCCTCGTCCCCATTTTGCGCTGCCTTAACACCAGAAAGAATTCGAGCATCACCATCCCGATTTAAAATATTGATTTTATTGCCGCCTCTTTCCGCACCAATAGTAATAAGACCCATCCTATCCTGCTTGACAAGGCTATCACTCACTACATTCGTAATCTCTTTGCTGATCTCATTTTTTACATTCGTAACAGAATTACCAACTCCAGCCAAAGCATCCGCCACATTGCCATAGTCTATCTCTTCAGATTTACCATCATCCTTAACTGTCTTAACCTTAAAACTTGGAGCTTTCCATTGTCCTTGCTCATCATAACCTGCACCTCCACCAAAATAGGTTGCAAGTTGTTCGTTCAGCGAATAAAGCTGTCCACCCGTGACAGCATCCGTTGAATCTTTAGAAACATCACCATCTAAAAGAAACGTAATTTTGCTGTTATCTTGAGTGGCTACAGCTCTGCCTTTTTCTTCTTTGCTCTTTTCATGACGTGCTACAAAGGCATTGGCTTCATCATTCCATAACAAAGCATCACCTTTAACTTGCTGAGTAATATTCGTTATGTTTTTAGTAAGTTCGTTAAACTTATTTGTTACATTATTATTGACATTCTTGATATTGCTATCAAGCTGGCTTTTGTTAACAGCGTCATTATTGTTCTTTGCTTCCCCAACACCAGAAATTATCCGATCCGCACCGCTTTCATTTGCAATATTGATTTCTGCGCCACCTACTTTTGCACCAATAGTGAGACGATGCGTTGTTTTGTCTTGCTGAACAAAGCTCTCGCTTTCCACTTTGGTAATCACATTATTAACCTGTTCAGTCAATTTATTCTGAACATTCGTGATAGAACTTCCAACACCTGTAAGTGCATCAGCTACATTCGTATAGTTCTTGTCAAAAGAAGTACCATCCTCACCAAACTGCTTGATCTTGAAATCCGGTGCTTTCCATTGTCCTTGCTCATCATAACCAGCACCTCCACCAAAATAGGTTGCAAGTTGTTCGTTCAGCGAATAAAGCTGACCACCCGTTACAGCATCCGTTGATTTAGCGCTAATCTCACCATTTGCTAGAAACGTAATTCTACTGTTTTCTTGTGTCCTGACAGCTTTGCCTTTTTCTTCTTTGCTCTTTTCATGACGCGCTACAAAGGCATCGGCTTCCTTGCTCCATAACAAAGAATCCTGTGCTACTCCTTCAGAAACCTCTTTAATCCTTGCATTCACATTCTTGATATTCTCATCAAGACCTGCAAAAGCGGTTCCAACACCTTGAAAGTCACTCTCTGTTACAACTCCATCTTTAGCAATGTAAGATAATTTATACGTTGGCTGTGTAAGAGCTCCATCTTTAAAGGATGCTTCTCCACCTAAAAACTTAGCTACATCCTCACCGATTTTATTAATCTGACCACCCGTGATTGCATCACGTGAACCCTCGGCAATCTGACCATCGGCAACATTATGAAGACCAACAGCTACCTTATCCTTACCTTTGCCTAAAGTCACACTCGTATAATCAATGCCGCCATTATCACCCTCTTTTTTATCGTAATGAACAACAGCCGAGTCATCTGACTGAAGGCTGGTAGAAAGATCCTTCAAACCTTTATCAAGCTGACCTTTGTTAACAGCTTCATTATTTTGTGTTGCTGCCTTCACTCCAGAAAGTATCCTATCCCCTTTATTCTTGTTGGTTATGTTGATTTCTCCGCCTTCTACTGCTGCGCCAATAGTGAGACGACTCGTTGTCTTATCTTGCTGAACAAAGCTTTCGCTTTCCACTTTGGTAATCACATTATTAACCTGTTCAGTCAATTTATTCTGAACATTCGTGAGAGAACTTCCAACACCGGCAAGTGCATCTGCTACATTCTGATAATTCTTGTCAAAAGAAGTACCATCCTCACCAAACTGCTTGATCTTGAAATCCGGTGCTTTCCATTGTCCTTGCTCATCATAACCAGCACCTCCACCAAAATAGGTTGCAAGCGTGTTACCCATTGTATAGAGCTGACCACCATTTACTGCATCTGTTGAGTTTAGGGTAATCTCACCCTTTGCAAGGAACGTAATTCTACTGTTTTCTTGTGTCCTGACAGCTCTGCCTTGTTCTTCTTGCTTCTTCTCATGACGCGCTACAAAGGCATTGGCTTCCTTGCTCCATAACAAAGAATCCTGTGCTACTCCTTCAGAAACCTCTTTAATCCGTGCATTCACATTCTTGATATTTGTATCAAGACCAGTAAATGCACTACCAACATCTTTAAAAGAGCCCTCTGTTATATTACCCTTTGTATCAATCTTGGATAAGTTATAAGTTGGTCCCGTCATAGCAGAACCAGCAACTCCTGCACCTCCACCAAAATATTTTGATGTATTCGCCATAGCCGTTTCCAGATTTCTCGCTGTGGACGAAAGACTCTCATTGGTTTTGCTTAACTGTGAAAAATTAACGGCATCGTTCGCTCCAGTGCCATCCGACACTCCTGTAATCTTTTTACCCCCAGCATCTATCCCAGAAATGATTATTTTCGGTCCACCTGTAATCACTAAGCCTGTTGCATCTAAGGTACTGCTTCCTGCATTTACTTTATTGACTGCAATATCCTTGGCTAGATCAAATTTTATATTATTGTCATCTTTGCCTTTGCTAATTTGAAGATTTTCACTTGCCGCTGATAAATCGATCTTGCTCTCTATACCAATAGTTGTAGCATCTGCACCACCAACAGACAGCTGCCAACCTTTATCTACGTAATTTTGTAATGACTTTATCTGCGCAACATTTACTGCATCAGTCAGTTCAGAACCAGCTGCTACCCCTATAATTTGTCGCGTTCCCTTCTCGCTGAGATTACCAACACTCATGGCACCATAAACACTCTTCCATTGAACTTCAGCACCTGTTGCACTCGCTTTCTTATTAGGAGAATAGCCCAAAACACCACTAGCCCTATTGGCTACAGAATCACTTCCTATAGCAACACCTCCCGCAACCGTCAC
>NZ_JBHIRP010000041.1:0-3700 GCF_042197245.1 Bartonella sp. AA18HLJMS
TCTTCCTCTGGCTTTAAAAAGTGATACAGAGTGATATATTTTCCATCACTGCCTTTTATAGGTTTTCCATTTTCATCGGTTAAATAGAGGACATTGCCATTTTCATCATGCGCAACCTCACCCACTGGATGGTCAACATAAAATGCCATTTTACGAACCCCATCCCATATATCAAACCATTCATCTACCCATTTATTTCTCATACCTAAACGATTACGCAATATATCCTCAAGCGGTGCGACATCTAGCTGTCCTACTGCTTGGTGGGCTGTAGCGGTGTTGCAGTTGAGTGCATCAATGATTTGTCCAGCATCTTGCCCCATTGCCCTCTGTCCAGTTGTATCAGTAAGGATGATAGTCCCATCGCTGATAGCAGATTTGGTTTCCCCTTCTACTCCATCATGCGCTTTTTAGAGGCTACATCATTGTGCTTTTTAGGGGCTACATCATGGCGCTTTTTAGGGGCTTCAGCATTACGCTTTTTAGGAGCTTCAGCATTACGCTTTTTAGGGGCTACATCATGGCGCTTTTTAGGGGCTTCAGCATTACGCTTTTTAGGAGCTTCAGCATTACGCTTTTTAGGGGCTTCAGCATTACGCTTTTTAGAGGCTACATCATTGTGCTTTTTAGGGGCTACATCATTGCGCTTTTTAGGGGCTACATCATGGCGCTTTTTAGGGGCTTCAGCATTACGCTTTTTAGGAGCTTCAGCATTACGCTTTTTAGGGGCTTCAGCATTACGCTTTTTAGAGGCTACATCATTGTGCTTTTTAGGGGCTACATCATTGCGCTTTTTAGGGGCTTCAGCATTACGCTTTTTAGAGGCTTCAGCATTACGCTTTTTAGGGGCTACATCATTGCGCTTTTTAGAGGCTTCTTCACTATATTTTTTATAGGCTTTATCGCTGTATTTAAATCCTTCTTCCAGCAATTGTGTTGCCATTTCACGGTCTTCACCAGCTGTTTGTTCCAGCTTAGTGACATCTATTTGTGATACACCCTTATGAGCTTCAGCGGTATTACGGTTAAGGGAAGCTATGGTTTGATCAACGCCTTGCCCTGTCAATGCCTTCTGCCCTGCTTCATCAGTAATGACGATGGTGCCATCGCTAATGGCAGATTTGGTATATCCTTCCCTTGAATCCTGTTGTTCTGCATGATCTAAAACATTTTTGGCAATGTTTTTAGCGATGTCGTATTCGCCCATTGCACCACCCGCTGCAATGCTAATCCCATCACTGCTGGCTTTGGCACTCGCACTGTTGGTAATATCACTGGTGCTGATGCTTCCTGTGGTCAGGCTGTTTTTTTCTGCCAAGGCTGTGCTTTCAATAATACCTCCAGTCAGCGTTGTTTTATCTTTAACGGTGATCTCAAAGCCGTCATCACGGGCTTTAATGCCTGATTGTTCCACAACACTGTGATAATCGCTGGAGGATTGATCATTTTGGAAAGAGACGTTTATTGATGCACCATCAGGCTTTCCATTGCCTTTAACCCCAACAGAAACAGAGTTTTTTTTGCTGGAACTTTGTCCCGTATCACTGCGGCTGACAACGGTAAAATCACCTCCTACTTCCATTTTTACACGCTCTCCAGAAACCACTGCTCCTGCCAATGTGGTGTTTCCCCCACTGTTGGTGTGAACCGCGCCCGTGCCTATAATATGGGCGTTCTTTTGTTGAACCGCCTCACTGGAGCCTTCTCCTTGACTAAAGGAGGCATTGCCTGTTCCCTCTGCGCCACCGGTACCATAACTGGCTCCGATATTCATTGAAGCGCTTTGGTTATGGTTTTGTGTGCTTTGCGTGTTTTGCGCACTTTCAAAGGTAATGTGCTGTCCTGCATCCAAGTTGATATTCCCGCTCTGCGGATCATTGCCCAGCGCATAAACAGGATTGGTACCGGCAATAACGTCGGCTCCAACACCATGGATGCTGCCTTTGTGGGCTTTCATATTGACAGAACGCCCAGCTTCTATGCTATTGGTTACAGCAGTAGATGTCTGAGAAGACTTCTCTTCCTTTTCAGTCTTAAAGCCTACGGTAACACTGGTAGAAATATCCACCATTTTGAGAAGGGAATCTTTTGTTGATCCGCTCTTTATCCCATTATAGAGATCTTTGCCTTTGTTATAGAGATCTTTGCCTTTTAGACCAAGAATGATGCCATTGCCGATTTTGTGTTTTGTATCCCCATGACCAAAACGTTTTCCTGCATCCTTTATATCTTGTATGGTACTAAGAATGCCAACATTGACAGAACCTGTAACACCAGCAAAGAAATTTTCATGTTTTTTTTGTGTCTTAGAGATATCTTGGCTTTCCGAAAGCGTGATATTATTACCGGCATCAACACTCACATCACGACCTGCTGAAACATCGGCTGCTTGCAAGGTCACATCATTGTTCGCACTGATCCGCACATCTTGGCGTGCCGTGATGTGTGATTGTGTGGAAGTGGTTTCCCATTGATCGCTGGTGTCTTTCGTGCTCTCAACCCCAACTCCTACAGAAACACTGCTGCTGCTGTTTCCAAACTGAAAACCAAAACCTGAACGCTTTTCTTCAGAATTTGACTTATGGCTATTATGACCCACAAGCACATTGACATCACGAGCTGCCGAAAGGTTAATATTCTCACCTGCAAGATCAGAGCCAACAATTGTCACATCTTTTTTCTTAGCAGTGATGTTGATAGTGCCATTCGCATTGAGAGAAGAGCCTTGATGTTCAAAACTTTCTTCATTTTCTGTCTTTGTCTCACTCCCATATATCGATAAAAAGTCCTTGCCTGAACCCGCGCCCAAACCAGATGCATGTTCTTCTGAGTAGCTGCTATGGTGATCTGTCATACCATCAATCGTCACACTTTCTCCACTCACATTGATATTTTGACCGGAAAGCAGATGAGAAGCAGAAATCTTGGCTTCTCCTTGTGCGTCTAACACGATGTTGCCCGTCGCCCCAAGGATAGAGGAGACCGTTGTGGTATGCGATTGAGAACTATCGGACGATTCCTCATGCAAAAAGCTACTTGAAGACGATTGGTATTGCTGGTCGTAGTGTTCTTGAGCGCCTTTTATAAGAATATTCCCACCAGAATGAATAGAAATATCCGCTTTTGCTTGATCTGGTGTTTCCTCTTTTTTTCCAGCAAGAAGCATCGACCCAATGATTTTTGTATCGTTGCCAGATTCAAAGGCTATCCCTTCACCGCCTGTTATACTTGAGCTCACGACTTGGGTAGCCTCAACATTATTATGGACTCTCTCACTAAATATTCCATCCTCTTTGTGATCAGACATCTCATAATTTAAGCTATCTTCTGCATTGTTGATTAAAATATCGTTACTGGCTTTCAGCCCCACCTTGCCCTTGGCATCTATATCGGAAGCAGAGACATGGATATCGTGCCCCGATATGATATCCATATTCTTTCCAGAACTTAGATGAGAGCCATTGTGCAAGGCAACATGGGAGGTTTCACTCCCATTCTGATTGTCCATACTGTTGCGTGTGGCATCAATCGAAATATTCCTCTCAGCTTGCAAGAGAAGTTTATCCTTTGTTTGAACATCAGAGCCTAAAATATTCAAATCTTTTCCAGAGGCAAGTGTCGTCGAGCCTCCAGAGTTGACTTCTGATTTATGATGCATGGTGGCATCACCCTGTTCATCATGGTAATGGGTTTCTGCTGA
>NZ_JBHIRP010000042.1:0-3459 GCF_042197245.1 Bartonella sp. AA18HLJMS
GCCAACAACACACATTGGCTTGGTGATGATTGCTTTCATCTTCGCTCCTTTTGAGGCAATGAATTAATGACATCATTGGTTACTGAATGGCTTTTGATATGTGCAAAATAGATTAGTCTGTTTTAACAATAAAAACAGCAACTTAATCATTTTTGAAAGCTTAAGATTTTACCAAATTTTAGGGGATATTTTTGAATTTTAGACACAATACACCTGGAGACAGGACAGCCATTAAATAAAAATTTTTACACATTGTCAAGAGAAAAAATCTATATTTTGTACATTTTTTGTTTCTAAAAATCTAGACTTAGTATTCAGATAAACAAGAGATGCAATAATAATTCCATTTAAATGAATCTTTTACTTGGCTTTTTGCCTCGTTTCAAAGAACGATGTTTTACGGCACGAGATAAAGATTTGAACCAACTACGTAAGAAATGTTGCTAGCTTAGCAAGGACTTCGTTCATAATCATGGGGGGAACTGCTTCCATTTTCTTTCCCTGACGCACTCCAATATCAAGAGCACGTGGTTGGTCACAACGTATTATGCCCGTTGTATGTAATCCCACTCCCATTAATGAGACAGCAAAGCCTGCTGTTCTAGCAAAATTTCCTCCGCTTGTAATAGGCAAGACAATAGGTGTTTTCGTTACACGATTAAACGCTTCCGGTGATACAATTAATACAGGACGCGTTCCTTTTTGTTCATAACCCGAAGATGGATCAAGAGATACTAGCCAAATTTCGCCTCGCTTCATCACAACAGCTCTTTACCAACAGGTTTAGCATCAAACCATTCTATATCCTCATCTACAAAATCATCTGACGGATTACATTGGGCTAACAATTCATCAAGAGTATAATTAGGAAATGTTTGTGGTTTCACAACTAATTGTCCATTATCAATAGTCAAACCAACTTGCGCATTTTCAGTAAGATGAAGGACATCAAGCAGTGAAGGTGGTATAGAAAGCATCACTGACCCTCCAACTTTACGTAATTTCGTTGTATGCATAAAAACAACCTCTCTAAAATATTATATAAAAATATAACATTTTAAAAGCTATTTCAAGAGCTTCTGATGCTTTTATAAATATACTAGTAAAACATTTAGCATTTATTTTTTTGGTTAAAATATTTCTGGAGAGCGTTAAGGACTATTCGCAATGAAGGTACAAGGTACGGTAATTCTTGATCTTCACTAACAAGATACTGTAGCGCAGCATAAAAATTATGATGTCTGTAAAGGTGTTGTGTTTCTTTTATTACCTCTTGCATATTCAAAAATTGTTTTGTTGCAAATTCAACCCATTTTTTTCTAGCTTCTTCATTAGAAGATGAGGGCATTTTATCATAAATTGCACTAGGCAATGTTTTTGCACAGAGATAATCATTTCTCACTTCAAGATATTTTTGTGCAGCATCATACTGATCTTGATTAATCACACCTTGCAGATAAAGCCGTCCGATATAAGTAGCAGAAAGCGGATTTTTTGCTTCTTCTATGGTCAAGCCAAAACGTTTGGCCCGTATTTCTATTGCCAACTTATCAATGGGATCATGAGGCATTTTTGTCCGTGAGATACGACCATTTGGTTCTCTGAGACATCCATTAATACGAGGACGTCCACATTTTGCATGTTTTTTTCTTTTAGCCATATTTTTTCAATCAGAATGGCATGCTATCGTTAAGAGATGTGCCATGATCAGTAGCACCTGAAGCGATAGCATAATTTTGAGAAGTAATGGGTGAAGGGAATGCCGATTGCTCTTTTTTGGCATCAAGCAAATACAACTCGCCTTTGAATTGTGGTAAGACAATCTCTGTTGTGTAACGGTCATGACCATTTTTATCTTGCCATTTACGTGTTTGTAATTTGCCTTCTATGTAAACCTTTGAACCTTTACTGAGATACTGAAGAGCAATTTTTGCTAAATGTGGATTAAAAATCACAACTGAATGCCATTCTGTTTTCTCTACTTTTTGATTGGTTTTTTTATCTGTATAGCTCTCAGAAGTTGCTATACTAAAATTGACTATTTCTGCTCCAGAATTCATTGTTTTGTTTTCGGGATTAGCACCAAGGCGTCCGATTAATGTCACTTTGTTTAGCATGTTTTTTCTTACCTTAAATTTGTATTTAAATATGTAAAAAATCTTAGCATAATTTTATTATTTTTTCAATTATTTCAATGATATATTATTAATTGTTAACATATAAAATTATGTTTAATATGCTCTTTGATAAATAATCAATTGACATAAATGCATGGTGTATAGTATCAAGTATCAAGAGGGTATATATGGCAATCGTTAGTTTTAAGCATAAAGGGTTGAAATTATTCTTTGAAAGAGGAGTCTGCAAAGGCATACAACCCGCGCATGCTAAAAAATTAGCAAACATTTTAGTAATTTTAGATACAATATCCGCGCCTGAACAAGTTACTCTTAAATCGTATCGTCTACATGCGCTTACGGGCGATTTAAAAGGTTACTGGTCAATGCGTGTCAATGGAAATTGGCGTGTTACCTTTCGTTTCATTGGGACAGACGTTGAACTGGTTGATTATCAAGATTACCATTGAGTTTTGAGGTGTTATTATGATGTACAATCCTCCACACCCTGGCGGCATTTTGAAAGAAGAATTGCTTGATGAATTAGGGTTAACAGTAACAGAAGCTGCAAATCGTCTTGGCGTTGCACGTTTAACTTTATCCCGCGTCTTAAACTGCCATGCGGCGATTAGTATTAACTTAGCTTTACGGTTAGAAAAAGCGGGTTTAAATGATGCGGAATTCTGGCTTAAATTGCAACAAAAGCATGATTTGTGGCAAGCTCGGCATAACAGCCCAATCCCACATATTTCACCTCTAGAGCAAGTAGGGCATCTTTAAAAATACTTAGTCCATCTTTCTTCACACCTAGAGGTCATGTTCTTTAAAATCAAGCAGCCCACGATAGTTTTTTATGCTCTTGTTGATTTTATCGAACGTTGAGAAGAGACAACGTAATCCGAACAGTTTTATAAAATCGGAAATTTTACTATAGCTTTTTAACTGAGCACTGTAGTGTGTAAATAGATATATTTATTAAACTGCGTGTACGTAACATAAGGAAAAATACACAGACTAAAAAGGAATACCAAAGAGCAATATCTGAGTACCAAAGTACGGTATCCAATGGAAAAGAAAGCTTGTAATTCACGTACTTAGAGATGACAGGTAAAAAAACAGTTTCTTTATAACTATTTGGAAAAATTAAAACGATAAGCGCTAAACTTATTAGCTTTAAAAGTCTGTGCATATACTGTTGTAAATCACGTGTTAATGTCTTCCAACCTGTTGTATTGCCGCGTTTGTATTTTGGATTGTTCTGCAACTCAGAAGGAATATGAGAATTGCATAAAATTGCAAAAACAGTTGTGACTATTACCAAAGAAACAGATGCGAATGTCAA
>NZ_JBHIRP010000043.1:0-3216 GCF_042197245.1 Bartonella sp. AA18HLJMS
CTGCCGTCTTTGCTGCCTTTATCAAAGCAACAAATGTTTCTCTTATCGTTTCTCTCGGATGCATGGGGGCTCCTGTTATTTAACATTTATCCTTTTCTTTATATTGGTATCGTGTTATGATACGTAAAAGAACGAATAAAGGTGATTTGGTGATTGAATCTTTTGCTGATAAGCGGTGTAAAGATCTTTTAGAAGGCAATCTGCCCAGAGGCTTTCCCACCACTCTAGTGCGTATAGCCCAAAGAAAGTTGTTTATGCTCGATAAAGCAGTTGATCTTAAAGATTTGCGCAGTCCTCCGGGAAATCGTCTAGAAGCGTTGAAAGGAGAGCGTAAAGGTCAATATTCTATCCGTATTAATGACCAGTTTCGTATTTGTTTTGAATGGCGCTCTAATGGTGCCTATGAAGTTGAAATCGTAGATTATCATTGATCTGTAGGAGGTCGAGATGAAAAATTATATAGCGATTCATCCCGGAGAAATTTTACGAGAGGAATATTTAAAAGAATATGCTCTCTCTGCTTATGCTCTTGCAAAAGCATTAAATGTTCCACGCACGAGAATAGAACGTATTGTTGCTGAAAATAGTCCAGTGACTCCCGATACAGCACTAAGATTAGCCTATTTTTTTGATACTACTGCTGAATTTTGGCTTAACATGCAAGCTGCTTATGACGTTAGTATATTACAAACTGAAAAAGCAGACGAATTTGCCAAAATCAATAAATTTGAATGTAGGGTTTAACCACTCCCTACCTTTAACGATAGGGAGGGGAGTTCTATTTTTTTAATTAAGCAACCTTTTTAATGGGGCTCTCTAAATCTGGTTCATAAGTTCGCAACAAAGAATCCATACGATGTGGAAGTTCTGAAGCTCCAAAATCTGTCAAAATTGCCAAGATTTTTGTAATATTGGGCACGTCATCTTGAAGCTTTAAAACCAGAGCATCTACGACCGATTCCATTACCTCAACTATAGCATTGCAGTCCTCATCTCCAATGCCTCGATGATTAGAAAGCTTAAACAATGCCATCCATAAATCGCACAAAAAGTCGACACTGCTATTCATTGCACACCCCCAAAGATTTGTTCTCTCAAACATGCCAATCCTCTGGATGTGATTTTCGTTGAAGGCAGCACCTTTTCTGTTCCATCTGGTCTTTGAATGGTGATAGCAGGGCAATCCATGAATCCTTTCTTGATCTTATCCTGATAAGGTAACAATGGCGCTCCTGGAGCACGCCGATAGACCCAATCATGTTTACGCAAGTAATCGGTTAAATCTTTTGGTCGCACTTCAAGCATCTTCGCTGCTTCGATAAGACCGAACAAACCATCAGAACGCTTTAAACCTTCCAAAGCCTCTGCTTTTGGAGCTAATTCGGCAATGGTATTATCCTTTTGCTTGATTTGACTTTGTAAGTGATTCAAGACACCAAGTAATGCTTCGGGTTTGGAATAATCAACTTGTGGTGTGGCTACCTGCTTTTCCAATTCTTGCCAACGGTCAATGATTTTAGCACGTAAAGCAGTACTGTAACCAGATACGAGAATTAAACATTCGCGCTTGGGTAAATTATAACAAGGGCGTGTTTTTCCTTGTTCATCAATATAACTGCTTAAAAACTTAGCCGGCTCAAATTTGAGCTCGCTAAATATTTGTTTAATGTCTCGCATAACATTTTTATGCTTCTTACTACATACTCCCGCAATTTCAATGCTAGACATAGTCTGAGTGGTAGCACCATTAGTAGCACTTCCTTTAATTTCTATAAGAGTGTTCATGAGAACTCCTTATCGTTAGATGTTTTTCATTGACACTCTAAAGAGAGTGCCGGGCGCTGAAAAACACGGCGATAAGTCCGTCGTTACACTTTCCCCGCAAAGGTATTGTATAGTGTAACCACACCCGACAAAACCACTATATGCTACAAAGCATGTGATGAGTCAAAGTTTTTAAATTTCGGCGGGAGGAGATTATTTCGGTAATCCATCCGCTTATCGTTCGGTGTTTTTCAGGCACCTAGTTCAACAATAGACACATTGTTGCCATATTGTCAAGGGGTGACTTTACCTTTTTAAAATAAATAAGCGTATCTTTACTTTAGCTCCCGCAAGATAAGCTTATACATACCGGATTCAGAGGCTTGGACATCTGTAACAGTGAAGTGTTCTTGAGAAGAGGGGGCTTTGTTGTTTTCAGGAGAGATGATCACAATACTATCTTGAGGTTTTGGTGGTATTCCCCCGATGTCATTGATACAAAGATCAAGTTCCTTTCTTGCAATTGTGGTAGAGATTCTGCCACCTGCGTCCGATTCCGAATGTTTAATGGTGTAAATCGCTGTAATCTGAAACGATTGTTGATTATCCTTTCGCGTGTAGATGACGGGCTGCCCAAAGGTGTTGCGCACATCTTTAACCATTTGGTTTAGCAGCCCGTGCCATCGCATGTTATTTCGCTCCAATAACTGCTTTAAAGAGCATTTCTGGACGCGTGCAAATATAAAGCGGATAGCTGTATACCTCCGGTTTTACCCATGCATTACGGTCGTGGTCGACGATAAGCATCGTGTAGAGAGGTCTTCCAACCGTGTTGGCAAAATCCAAGCTTTCACCAGGAGCAAAGGTTTTTTGGAAGACACCAGGCGCATCAACAGGAAAGAATTGACATTCATCAGGCTTAATTCCTATGGCGCGCTTTGTTCCAGCTTTCGCACTTACATTATAGTTGTGAATACTCCGGTAATTAATGAAAGTCACACCCGCAAAGTCAAAACTGCCAAAGCTCCCAGAGCCAATCGAACTTGGTGTTGCAACACCTCCGGCGCTATTGAGTGTCTGTGCTAAGGCTGTGTTTAAATAGGTCTCACGAATTGTTTTATGGTTTTTCAATTTGGAAAAGAATTCATTTCCACAAAGCCCAATAATGCGTGAACGATCAGAAAACGCTCCTTTTGAAGCTTCAATCATCCTCATAATGACTTGATCAACATTGTCAGCAACATTGGTTGTTTCTGTATTTAGTTTAAAATCAATCGGCTTTGGTGGTGCGATTTCCCATTCTTTGTACCAATCGACAATAACAGAGCCATCGGCATCAAGAACCACCCCTTGAACAGCGCCAAGTTGCATATTTTCCCATGTCAATTCTATTTCAGAAATCAGTTTCTTTTGTTTTCTGGCAATATATTTCATTGCTGTCTCTAACTGATC
>NZ_JBHIRP010000044.1:0-3161 GCF_042197245.1 Bartonella sp. AA18HLJMS
CCGTGTAGAAAACCTGTTGCCATACTTTATGCTCCTTTAAATGAGGGGTGAATGAAAATGAATGGGAAAAATGAGGGGGTGATTGCTGTATTTGTTAGACCGGCATAATGATAAAAAATTATCGAAAATAGCTTGACATTATTTATGCAATGTGTATTTTCGAATCAGGTGCCTCAAAAACACCTTGACGATAAGCGGGTGGATTGCCGAAACAGTCTTTTTTCCGCAGATTAAAAGCTTTGACTCATTATATGCGTATAGCATATAAATGGCTTGTCGGGTGTGGTTACGCTATACAATACCCTTTGGGGGAAAGCATAACGACGGACTTATCGCCGTGTTTTTGAGCACCCGGCACTCTTTTATCGAGTGTCAATCAAAAACATTTAACGATAAGGAGTTCTCATGAACACTCTTATTCCAATATTGGAACAAATAATTGATCAGGAAACTGTTCAAACGGTAAATGCGCGCGAATTACATGCGTTTTTGGAAATAGGAAAAGATTTCTCTACTTGGATTACAGACCGTATTAACAAATATAATTTATTAGAAAATCAAGACTTTGTTTGCTCCCCGATTTTGGGGAGCAAAGGCAGGGGTGGTCACAATCGTAAAGATTATCATCTAACTTTAAGTGTAGCTAAAGAACTTTCTATGCTTGAGAATAATAAGAAAGGTAGAGAAGCCCGTTTATACTTTATCAAATGTGAAAGGCTTTTAAAACAAGTAGCAACCCCACAGATAGCTGCATCACAAGTTGATTATTCCAAACCCGAAGCATTACTTGGTGTTTTGAATCACTTACAAAGTCAAATCGAGCAAAAGGATAACACTATTGCTGAATTGACTCCAAAAGCAGAAGCTTTAGAAGGCTTAAAGCGTTCTGATGGTCTGTTTGGTCTTATCGAAGCAGCAAAGATGTTAGAGGTACGACCAAAGGACTTAACGGATTATTTGCGTAAACATGATTGGGTGTATCGGCGTGCTCCAGGGGCGCCTCTGTTACCTTATCAGGATAAGATAAAGAAAGGATTCATGGATTGTCCCGCTATTACCATTCAAAGACCAGATGGTACAGAAAAGGTGCTGCCTTCAACAAAAATTACACCAAAAGGATTGGCTTGTTTGAGAGAGCAAATCCATGGAGGTGTGCAATGAAGATAGATACCAATTTCTTATGCGATTTGTGGTTGGCATTATCTCAATTTTCTAGACATGAAAATATGAATGATAAAGATTGTACAGCTCTGGTTGATACTATGAGTGTCATAGAAAAAGCTTTAATTTTAAAACTTCAAGATGAGATGCCAAGTATACTTAAAATCTTAATAGTTCTAACAGATTTTGGTGATTCAGAACTGCCGCATAGCATGGATCCTTTATTGCGCGCTTATGAACCAGATTTCGAGAACCCTATTAAAAAGGTTGCTTAAGTTCAAAAACATGACTTATCTCCTCGTCTTTAAGGGCGGGGAGAAGGTTACGAATGGCTATGTTCCATTTGCGTATTCATTTCGCTAGCTGTTAGTGTTGGAATAGAAGAGACATCAATGTCCCTCAAGGCATGCCATGTATCATAATTGGCTTGAAGCTGTAGCCAAAGGGCTGGTCCATTTCCTAACAATTTACCAATGCGAGCCGCTGTTACGGCTGTGACTGGACGTTCTCCTTTAAGGATACCGTGCAAGTGCTGGCGTGATATTTGAAGAATCCTAGCAATTTCGGTTTTGCTTGCATTTAAATGTTCTAAGGATTCAGCTAAAATTTCTCCTGGATGAGAAGGACAACGATTAGGATTACGTGTGGTCATGGATAGTTTCCTTTACAAATCTTAAAACCTTCAGTGGTATTGCTCTAGATCAACATGGTAAACGTGTCTGTCTTTAAATTCAAAAGTGATACACCAAGGACCATTGATATGAATTGTGTAGCGAGTTGGAGTAAAGCCTTTAAGCATATGAAAATTATAACCTGGTACATTGATATCACTAACTTGAGAAGCCGCGTCAAGGGCATCAAGACGGCGAATAATACGCTGTTGAAGCCTGCTATCAATCTTACTTTTTCCTGTTTCCCAGAGAGATTGGAGGTCTTTATTTTTAAATGTTTTGATCATAGCAAACTCAACAACTTTATTTTAAGTAAGATGTAATGTATTAAGTGACAATTGTCAACAAAAATGTTACAATTTAATGTGATTGATGCCAACACTGTGGAACTACAAGAATTTAAGAAATGAATATCAAACCAATTCGTGCTGAGAGGGAGTACCAAGAAGCTTTAGAAATTGTGTCTGCAATGTTTGATAAGCAGCCAGAAGTTAATACTCCAGAATTTGATAGAATGAAAACTCTTGTTTTGTTAATTGAAGCTTATGAAACAGAACACTATCCTGTTTCTCCACCTCATGCGTAAAGAGAAGAATAGGTGCATGGAGGGGATAAATTTGCACGTTAACATCAAGGATTTTACAAACATACCAACGGCTGTCTGATCAAATATTGCTAAAAACTTAGATCCCTTGCCATTCTTAATAAAGTGAATACGAAGTTTAAATTCTATTTTCCTCTTGCTCTCCAAATCAATGAAGAAACAATAACAATCATCTCACTCTCTCATAAGACTGACACTGTCAGTCAAAAAGCTCTTTAAAGGGCTTTAGAAGGGCTTAAAATCATACAAGCCAGCTTATACAACAGCTATCCATTTGACTTGTGCTATCTTTGGTTATGTAATTAATCTTTCCATAACCTTATAAGGACAGCGCCATCAGCTCCAGCACCACTTGGAGAAGAATCAGAGTGAGCACCAGCCCCGCCGCCGCCAAAACCACGCCCTGCTTTTCCCGAACTATAGGAACCTTTGCCGACTCCTCCAGAGCCACCTCTTGATGTATCACCTCCAGCATCACCGCCATTACCGCTAGTCTCGCTCGTAATTCCGTTTGTCCCAGCATAACCATTTCCACCTTTGGAAAATCCTGGATGTTCATCTGTTGCTAAACCAAAGTTTCCACCTGTTCCTCCAGCACCGCCACCGCCTGAATAGTAGGTAGTCGTACCACCACCAAATCCCGTGTGGGATTGATAGGCAGAAGCACCCCCACCACCATGTCCTCCTGTCGCCGTAATAAAATTCTTTCCAACAGCTGTTGTTCC
>NZ_JBHIRP010000045.1:0-3125 GCF_042197245.1 Bartonella sp. AA18HLJMS
AAACACCCATCTTCTTCGCAAACGCACGAACCGATAGACCCTTACGATTCTTCTTATCCATAGTTTCTCCTTGCCTTCTTCTCTGCCATAAGAAGTAAGAGTTTACTGTGTTACGAATGATTGACAATCGGGTATAATCGGGTATATATTCCGGTATGAAAACAGATACACTCCAAATTACACAAGAATTGTTGGCTCTCATTACTGAGATTGATGAGTTCAAAGGGGCATGGCGCGCTCTTGCTACTCTTGCACCTGAGCGATTGAACGCCCTTCGCCATATTGCTACTGTTGAAAGTATTGGATCTTCTACACGCATTGAAGGGAGTAAGTTAACAGACCGCGAAATCGAACAGCTTTTGGTAAACTTAGAAATTAAACGTTTCAAGAGTCGTGATGAACAAGAAGTTATCGGTTATGCCAAGGTTATGGAAACAATCTTTCAATCTTGGAGTGATATTTCTATTACTGAAAATCATATTAAACAACTTCATCGTGATCTTTTGTGTAATAGTGAGAAAGATCAACGACATCGAGGTGAATATAAGACTTTACGCAATGATGTAGCAGCATTTAATTCTCAAGGGAAAATGGTTGGCATTGTTTTTGAAACAGCTACACCATTTGATACACCATACCGAATGCAAGAGCTTATTACTTGGTTCAATAAAACCAATGAATTAAAGGATCTTCATCCTTTACTTACGATTGGTATTTTTAATGTAACATTTTTAGCTATTCATCCTTTTCAAGATGGAAATGGACGTTTAAGCCGTATCTTAACCACCCTTCTTTTGTTACAAAAAGGTTATGTTTATGTACCATATTCATCACTTGAAAGCATTATTGAGAATAATAAAGAAAGCTATTACTTAGCTTTAAATCAAACTCAAAAAACAATTTATACTAAAACACCCAATTGGGAGCCTTGGATACTCTTTTTTTTACGTGCTCTACAAAAACAAAAACGCCAATTAGAAATAAAAATAGAGAGTGAAAAAAATGCTCTTTTTTCCTTATCTGAATTGGCTCTTAATATTCTTGATTATGTGCGTAATCACGGACGTGTTACAACCCGCGATATGGTGCGTGAGGTTGGTGCAAGCGCTAATACACTTAAAGTAACTTTTACATCATTAGTTGAAAAAGGTCTTTTGATACGTCATGGTGGTGGACGATCAACTTGGTATAGTGCACCTTAATTTTATTGCCGTCTTAACCACCTCCCCGCCTAAAAGACGAGGAGATAAAATTATGTTGTAGGTCTAAGCTACTTTTGCAATCGGGTTCTCCAAAGTAGGAACATAGGCTCGCAACAAAGAATCCATGCTATGCGGTAGTTCTGAATCTCCAAAATTTGTAATCATTGCCAAAATTCTGAGTGCATTTGGTGATTCATCTTGAAGTTTTAAAATCAAAACCTTTTCTACCAGACTCATGATGTCAACCAAAGCAGTACATTCTTTGTCGTTAATATTTTCATCATTAGAAAATTGAAACAACGCTATCCACAAATCGCATAAGAAGTCGACACTGGTGTTCATTGTACACCTCCATGGATTTGTTCTCTCAAACATGCCAATCCTCTGGATGTAATTTTTGTTGAAGGGAGCACTTTTTCTGTACCATCAGGTCTTTGAATGGTAATAGCAGGACAATCCATAAATCCTTTCTTGATCTTGTCCTGATAAGGTAACAGTGGCGCCCCTGGAGCACGCCGATACACCCAATCATGTTTACGCAAGTAATCAGTTAAATCCTTTGGTCTTACTTCCAACATCTTTGCTGCTTCTATCAAACCAAACAAACCATCAGAGCGTTTTAAACCTTCCAAAGCCTCTGCTTTTGGAGCTAATTTAGCAATGATATTGTCTTTCCGCTCGTTTTCATCTTTTAAATGCGTTAAGACACCAAGCATTACTGCTGGACTGGAGTAGTCAATCGATTGAACATAGGATTGCTTTATCTCGCCCCTACGCCATGCAACAAATAATTTAATAAGCATATAACGGACTTGAGAAGATTTTTCTGTATTCGATAATGTCGCAATCAATAACGTCTGCTCTTCGTTAAGCCAATATTCTGTTACGTTATTGCCCTTTATTACGTGCGCCACAGTGGCGCACCTCCCAAACCGTTCTATTTCTTGCATATTTCTTGTAATTAATTTTCTAACGTCACGTGTACGAACAAACCCTAATTTTTCTGCTAAATCCACATCGCGAACACGAGGCTCGTTTTCGACTTCTCGTAATTTGATTAATTTGTCTTTATTGATAGGTAAGTATGTGCTATTATTCATTGTAATTGACCTCTTTCAGGTTAGTTAGATGTAAAGCGTTAGAGAGAGTTTTTGCGGACTTATGCTCTAGCGCTTTTTCTTTTTTGAGAATGTTAATTATTTCAGATGAAAGAGAGCGATCATTCTCAGTCGCCCGATTAAACAACCACTCCTTTAATGTATGTGGCATATTTATTTTATATTGGATCGTTTTCATTTTACCTCCATATGCACATATTTAGTACCATAAAGGTACCTTGTGTCAAGTGTATTTTAGGTATATTTTAGGTGCATGACAAAAAAAGATCGTGTGCAATTTAAATTTCTCATTCCAATTGAACTGAAAAATCAATTGGAAGAGCTTGCTGAGGCAAATCATCGTAGCCTTACGGGGGAAATTCTTGCTCGTTTAGAAGATTCTGTCCGCACTACCGTTACATTAAATCACCTGCTGGCAATGAATTCAGAAGATCTCAAAAAGCTCCTTGAACAACTACTCGTGAATAAAAAACAATAAGATGCCACACATAGCCCCCTCAGAACGCTTTAAGCCTTCAAGCGCTTCTGCTTTTGGTGCTAATTCTGCAATAACATGATCTTTCTGCTCTATTTGACTTTGTAAGTGATTCAAAACACCAAGTAATGCCTCCGGTTTAGAGTAGTCAACTTGTGGTGTGGCTACCTGTTTTTCCAATTCTTGCCAGCGGTCAATGATTTTGGCTCGTAAAGCAGTGCTGTAACCAGAAACAAGAATTAAACATTCACGTTTGGGTAAATTATAACAAGGGCGTGTTTTTCCTTGTTCATCAATATAACTGCTTAAAAACTTAGCCGGCTCAAATTT
>NZ_JBHIRP010000046.1:0-3064 GCF_042197245.1 Bartonella sp. AA18HLJMS
TGTCACTTATCAGCATAGATTTAAGAAAATTGGTTTTTCTGGAACGAGTTTCTCTGCTGGATTGCGCCACCTTTTTTAGCGATACATAAACTATATAGTAACTTATATATAAGTATATAGTATTGTATTAAGTATTAAATTAAATATTTCATTTTATATTTATTGTATTTTGAGAAATTTATTAGCTTAATATAGATATTATTCTTCAATGAATAGAAGTAGGGGAATAGGAGGCGGCAAGAGTTATGATTTATGTATTTCATAAATATGTATTTTTATGCAACGTTACAACAGCTATTCTTTATTTTTTGCAGGTTACGTATGTTAATGCTGCAGGATCTTCAAGTGATGCAGGAGGGGCATTTTATAAATGCGATGATAGAAAAACACACTTTCTTGCAGATAAAATCTATTACTTAAAAAGTTCTCAAGAGACGTCTGCTCATATTGCACCTATTGCAGCTATATATGTAGAAAAAGCAGGCACTATTGTTAATGCCTCTCAGATAACAGTTTTTGGCGATGATCCAGATAAAATATCTGCGTATGGGGCGTATGTAAGAAATGGTGGAAAAATTAATTTAATAGCTTCAGATTTTAAGAATATACCTGCTCTTCGTGCTCAAAATGCCGTTATTAGCATGACAGTAGGGGAAATTAAGGGGACTTCACATGCTATTTATGCATGGGGGAGAGGAACGGATATTGCTTTAGTGAGTGTGAATATCAATATTGAGCCAGATAATTTGAATGTAAAAGGGATCGGTATTATGAGTGGTTTTGATGCAATGGTTAAAATGACAGACGGTACCGTTAATTTTAACCAGATTGGCTCATTTTCAACTCGATTTGGGGGGCATTATATTCTTGATACTATGGGGATTACGGGGCAAGGAAGGAGGGAGGAAACTTTAACAGATGGTGATGGAGCTATGGGGGTATTGCCAGAAGCTTTTGAGGTTTTTCAAGGTGGTGACGTTCATTTGAAAAACAATTTTATTCAGCTGAACCATATGCATGCATTCTTGATGAAAAACTTTTCAGGTTATGTAAATGATAATGGTAAGTTAATTCAAAAATATATTTCACCAGATGGCTTTAAGAATACAAATATTAAGATAGAAAAAAACAATATTTCTGTTCAGGGTGAGGGAGTATATGGACTGTGCTTTAATGTTTTAGCTCCAGAAGAACTTGCTAAAATGTTGAGGCAACGAGATGATGAAAAAATTTTAGAAACCAAAAAAGTTATCACGGGGAGGGCATTTGTTTATTTATCAGAGACAAATATGACAGTTCCAGACGGGATTGCGATTTATGCGAAGGGGAATAAAGACTATGAAGTAAAAGGCACTCTTGAATTATCGGATGAAACAAAAATCTCTGGTGATTTGTTGCTAAAAGCTAAAAATAATGCTTCTCTATTGGTGAAAGCAAACGCTTCCTCTCTTACAGGAGGTACGCGTGTTGAGGGTAGATCGGTTATTGATTTAGAGTTAATTCGTTATTCAAAATGGTATCTTACTAAAAGTAAATACAACGGTTTACAGGAATCTGTTTCATCGCTTTCTTCTCTAAGTCTTTCCAATAGCACATTGATCTTTGATGAAGACAGTGGTTATCAAACGCTACGCATTGGAAAAAAAGCAGATATAGGTGCAGGAGATAAAATTCTCGCATCAAAAGATAAAAAAGTCTACAGTGCCGAGGGAAACGCTCAGATTAGGTTGAATGCATTTTTGAATGATGAGGGTTTGTTTAATCCCCAAAAGACGGATCGCATATTGATCTATGGGGATGTTTCTGGAACGACATTCGTTCATGTGCAAAATTTTCCAAAATATGCAAGTAAAGAAGTCTATGAGGGAAAAGATCAAAGCATTTCACTCATTCAAGTTGCTGGAACAGCGCAGGCAGGTTCTTTTCGACTCGCCAATGGTTATGATGATTATACTACGGTGAAAGGTTTTCCTTATCAATATCGTATTCGTGGTTATGGTCCAGGTTCGCCCTTTGGAGAAGCAGATGCTACGCAAAGATTAGTGGAAGGTGAGGGGGAATTTTGGGATTTCCGACTCGAAGGGGTTTATATTTCTTCTAGAATAGGTTCTTATAATGGTCCATTTGGTAAACCTTCTTCATTATCTCATCCTGTTAATCCTCCATCTTCTCCCCCCAATTCACTTTCTACGTCGTTGATATCTGACTCTCCTTCTTCTACGTCCTCTGCTCCTGTCGATCCTCCCCCTCCCGATCCACTTTCTACGTCGTTTATGTCTGACCCTCCTTCTTCTACGTCCTCTGATTCTGTCGATCCTCCCCCTTCCGATCCACTTTCCACATCGTTGACATCTGACTCTCCTTCTTCTACGTCCTCTGCTCCTGTCGATCCTCCCCCTCCCGATCCACTTTCTACTTCGTTTGTGTCTGACCCTCCTTCTTTTACGTCCTCTGCTCCTGTCGATCCTCCCCCTCCCGATCCACTTTCTACTTCGTTTGTGTCTGACCCTCCTTCTTCTACGTCCTCTGATCCTGTCGATCCTCTCCCTCCCGATCCATTTTCTACGTCGTTTATGTCTGACGCTCCTTCTTCTACATCCTCTGATCCTGTTGATCCTCCATCTTCTCCTCCCGATCCACTTTCTACGTCGTTGACATCTGACTCTCCTTCTTCTACGTTCTCTGCTCTTGTTGATCCTCCACCTTCTCCCCCCGATCCACTTTCTACGTCGTTTATGTCTGATGCTCCTTCTTCTACATCCCCTGATCCTGTTGATCCTCCATTTTCTCCCCCCGATCCACTTTCTACGTCGTTTATGTCTGACCCTCCTTCTTCTACGTCCTCTGATCCTGTCGATTCTCCACGCCCTGATCCACTTTCTATGTCGTTGCCATCTAAGCCCTCTGCTCCGGAGGACACTTCATCTCTGGATACTGTTTCTCCTCCTTCTGTCCCTGTTGAACCAAAGCCTTCTCAGTCCTCTGATCCTTTAGATCCTTCATCTAATCTCTCTATACCGCTTGATGTTCAGTCTAATCTCCAAATTAGAGCTGTTGTTCCACA
>NZ_JBHIRP010000047.1:0-2906 GCF_042197245.1 Bartonella sp. AA18HLJMS
CTTCCATCAGCTTTATAACCATAACAACTGTCTGTATTAGCCTGACAACCAAGATAAGTGTTTTTATAAGCCGTTGCCCCTAAATTGGTCAGCACATTGGCGTGGATATCGGCATTTCCCCCTGCTTCTATAAGACTATAATGGTTGTCAATGTTATCGGCGTTAATGATGAGATTGCCGTGAGATTGTATCATCCCCTGAACCGTTGGTTTATGCGAAAGCCCTTGCGTGACAGTCTTTTCTGTCATGTGTGACCAGTTATTCCATTGATAGCGTTCTATATTACTGTTTGTCTTGTCATATTCCCAAGTAAATGCCTTATAGACTGTTCCATCTTTCAATGTTGCCGTACCATAGGTTCCTTCTTTGTTATTCCAAAGTTGCCAATCAAACAGAAAGTCTCGGGGACCTTCAAACCCAAACTCTCTATCAGAAAGACTTCCACTACCCCAACGATCCCAGCCCATATCGTGATATAAATTCCGTTCATTGAGTAAATAATACCCCTCTGGTTTTTGGAAAGAAATATCGCTATATTCCGTTTTTTCTGTGATGACAGGCGTGCTATCGGCTTCGTTTTTCAGGGTGTTGGTTTGGATATTTAAGTTTCCACCAGCTTGAATCAAGCCTGCTTTATTCACAAGGGAAAGGCTTTTTCCGCTGCCAGCCGCATTGGTAAAAAACAAATCACCCTCTGCCATTATGGCGCCAAAATCATTCAACAAAGCCCCATCAACTTGTAAAGCACCATTGCCCTTCACATAAATTAAACCCGTTTTGTTGTTGGTCACATCCCCCGTCACGCTAAAGACTAAATCCTGCCCCGATGCCAATTGACCACTATTTCCAAGCTCCCCCGTTTTGATCACGAAATCTCGTGCCGCTAAAACAGAAGTTGTCTCATCAACCATAACGCTTGGAGCAATAAAGAGAATATCTCCAGTCCCACCGCCATCTCTTACGGCTTGTAGCCGCGCATGGTGAATATCAAGAGCATTGGTGCTTTGAAAGTCTAAACCGCCATAAGCCAATTCGCTGCCCGAGACATCAATATGATCTGCAATTAAATACAGCGTTTGCGGCGTGTAAATATGAGAACGATTATTGCTTAAATCGAGAGTGTTTGCTGTCAATCTCACATCCCCCTCAGCAGACAACACATTCTCAACACTGATCTCTCCTGATACCGATGTCAATGTTGCACTGCCATAGCCTATGACCTGATCATAATAGATGTCGTTGCCTGCAAAAATTTCAATATTGCCACCACTGGCAATCTGCCCAACCTTCACCCCTTCTTTTGCTGTAATCAAAAGAAAGCCCTTTTCATCTAAAACAAGATCCCCTGAACCGCCCGTAGAAACGACACCTGTCATCAGTGTGCCTGCATCAAGGCTGCCAACCTTTAAAACAGCTTCTTCACCCGTCATCAGCGAAGAAAAGTCAACCGCCCCACCCTCAATATTTGCCTTGCCATAGGCTAAAAGTTGCCCAAAATGAACGGGAGCATTTGTTGCTGGTTGTGCTTGAATGGCAACATTTTGATGCGACAGAATTGTTTGAGAAACAGATAGCCCGTTATGAAAAACCAGGGTGATATCTCCTGCTCCATAAACACTTTCAGCAACAATCGCACCTTGACTGCTCTGGAGATCAACATCCCCTTGGGTGCCAAGAACAACAACACCAGCAGCACCCGTTGCCGCCATATCAACCCCACCGGCTAAAAAATGAGCTTGTATATCACCACCGGCATGCGCCTTGAGATTCCCTTGCGCTAAAACAATCCCCTCAAGCTTCAAGTTTCCGCCCGATTCAAGAGCCATATCAGCACCTGACCCTAGCCCTGAAACTTGAAGTGTCTGGCGCGAAGACAGCTCCATATTGCCCCCAGAGGTTGCCTTACCGGCAATCGATAAAAGCCCATCCTGCGCCTCTATCTTCAAATGACCATCAGCACCAACCGTTTCTAACGTCACATCCTTATGGGCGGCAATATCAATATGCTTTTTCGAGGTGATGTGTTTTGCCAATACGCTCTGGCTTTTCGATTTGAGGACAACACCCCCATGACCAAAAACATTCTTCAACGAGATTTTCCCGTCAGCAGAAAGATGCAACTGCCCCGCATTGGCTGCCATATCATGGCGCATGCGAACCCCAACACCTTTTTCTGTTGCCACAAGTTTTATTCTGTCCGCCTGTAGAGCCCCCAAAGCAGAACCATCTATCGCATATTCCGGTTTACCGGTAATATCGGTCAGTTCTTTCATTTCCCGTGAAGCATAATCAAAGTGACCCGTCCCTGCTGTCACACCAATTTCTCTGCCCGCAACAGCTCCTTCAAAATGCACTGTGCGTGAGACAATATCGACAATATCAACCGCTCCTTGACCAGAGAAAAAATTGGCTCCCTTAGCGCCAAAGGTAATATCCCCACCTCGCACCTCAAAGCCTTTCAAAAAACCGCTCGCATCAATTTCGGGAACACCTGTGGTTAAGGTCGCATGGGGCGTATTGATAAAGCCACAACCATCACAGCTTATCCCATTGGGATTGGCTATAATCACATCGGCGGGGCTCCCAAAAACCTCTCCTGGACCATGAAGCGCACTGCGCTTGCTGCTGGTCACTTCATTTAAAATCACTTTCGCTGAACCCGTGAAACGCAAATGCGGATTGCCCGGCATAATGCCCCCCAACTGCGATTGCCCTACTTCTTGCGCATGATTGTTCCAAATCACACCCGGATTTCCAATATTAAAATCGTTATATTTATTGTGCGATAAGCCCTTGCCATTGGGGGTAACAATATCAATCGAGGGAACTCCATTGGGCGCTGCCACTATATCTGGACGATGGGCGGCATTCGCGTTAGGATCCACAGTAATTTGCGCCTGTAACGC
>NZ_JBHIRP010000048.1:0-2826 GCF_042197245.1 Bartonella sp. AA18HLJMS
GTCAAGGTTTAAGCATTTCAGCGGGTGGTCCGATGTATCAGGGCAAATATGGTGTCGGGAAAAACATTGCTAAAAATCTCTTAGATCATTCAAAAGCTAAAGATTCAGAGGAAGGATATACCAAATCCGCTATCAGCAATGGCACCATTGTCATTACTGATGAAGCAGGGCAGAAGGCGTTGACAGGACAAGACGTGGAACAAGCCATAGCCTCCCTTAATCGTGATACTGCCAACGCCCATAAAGGTGTACAACAGCTCGATGCAGGCAAGCTGGAACAAATCGTCCATGAAAACCGTGAAATGGCAACTCAACTCTTAGAAGAAGGGTTTAAATACAGCGATGATTCCTATAAAACCATGTTTATCAAAGAGCACCCCATCGCCGTGGTGGATCGTGATGAAAATGGCAATACAATCTATGAAATAGATGCGAATGGGGTACCTATAAGAGATGCTCGTGGACAAAAAATCCCCAAGTTCCATTATTTAACGGATGAAGAAAAGCAGCATTTGCAAGAAGGCTCTGATGGCAAAGTGCATGTGTCCTTTAATGGCATCTTTACGCCACCCTATGAAGCTGCTGTTTATGCAGAGCAACATGCGGAGAATAAAAATGAACCGCTTTATTTTGTTGTGTTCCCAGAAGCTGATTCTGCTATCTCAGAACTTCTAGTCGCGGGCTATCAGAAGTTTATGGAAAATAACTTTTGGGGTTTGACCAATTCAACACAAGAAGCAAAAGATTTGATGTATAGCTATGGTCTTACAGGATTAGAACTTTATGGACATAGTCGCGGGACAATGACATTGGGGAATATGCTGAATTCTTTCAAACAAGAAGGTGTTCACGGTATAGCCAACGAAAACACGACTATCAATCTCTATGGACCAGCCTTTAATGTTTTAGTTGCAGCCGGTCTGTTAGATTATGTGAGTGATGGCAAACAAACCACTATTGGCTTTGATGGGAATAGATATGACTTTGTCAGCAGAATTATTGGCGGCAATGGCTATACCTACGGGACACTCCCTGCTGGTAGTAACGTTTGGACAGAATGGTTGAGAGTGATCATGAATCCCATAAGTTCCCATACCTGTCTTGGAGACGTGGGTCCAAAATGCCAAAAGTTTTATGGCACATCTCATCGTGAACAATTTCCTTTAAGTAAATCAAGGAGTAAAAAATGAAACAAACTCTAAAATTATTAAGCACTGTAACTTTGTTAATTATAACTGGATGTAATATCGATAAACCTCCTCCAGGAGAGGTGGCTACGTGGGAGAAAAATGGTGTTACTGATTTTACAGAGGTAGGAAAAGCCTTGTTAGAATGTGGTATGCCAACCCCTGATGATGTCGATCCAGAAAACAGAAAACTCAGCTACAATGCATGGGCAACTATTGATGCCTGTATGGTTCAATCAGGTTTTCGTGATAAAGTGGGGGGAGGGACTTGGTGTGAGAATCATAAAGCCGAAAACCTTCCCATTTGTCGTCCAGGTGCTGTGATCCCGAGGCCCAGTGTCAAGAAGCGCTTAAACAGCCCTTATTGTAAAAAATATAAAAATGCACCTGAATGCAAACCTTAAGTCTTGCTAGTGATGATCAACAATCCGCCATCCTTGCCTTCGCTTGGAATGGCGGGATTGTTTTCTCAATCTAACATCTCAATATTGTTCACCGTTGTTTTAAGCAGCGGTGACAGGAAATATCAACAGGCTTATGAGCTTTTTTATTGTAAATAAATCCATTGAAAGAGGGGAATAATGAAGAAAATCTTAAAACTATTGAGTTGTATAGCTCTGTTAAGTATCACTGGATGTGTTAACTCAATTCCCTCACTTTCTCCAGCATTATGGAGAAATAAAATACTTTTAGAATGTGGAGTACCGGACCTTAATAAGGTTGTGGCGCTAGATTTGAATCAATTTGCCAGTATTGAAATGTGTATGGCGCAATCAGGTTTTCGTCCTAGCTTTACAATACAAGAATGGTGTGAGAACCATAAATCGGACAATCTTCCCATATGTCGTCCTAGTGCTGTCATGCCTCAGCGAAGTGTTGAGAGACGCTTAAATAGCCCTTATTGTAAAAAACATTCAGAACAACTTGAATGCGAACCTTAAGTCTTGCTTCAGCAGAGAAAGCCTTGTCCGTTCTTACGTGACAAGGTTTTCTTTTTATGCCGCGTCGTTATAACGTTGCTGTTTTGCTTGCTCGATGACATTGAAAAGATCTGATTGTAACCAACGGGATAAAAAGCCAAATTTTAAAGGTTTTGGGAGAGAGCCATTGGTTACATGACGCCGGAATGTTGAAACACTCATATGAAGCAATTTTGCACTTTCACGGTCTGTTAAAAGAATAGCATTTTCTGTCATACTAAAATCCTTTCACTATAAAAAAATGGTAACAAATCATAACCATTTATTAACCACATTTTGGTTCATTTAGAAAGATGTTTTATTCATAGAAAACAATATTTTATCATACAATTTCTGATGTGATAATTTATGAGTCTTATTGAGAGAGAATGAGAGAGAAGAGAGCTAAAGTTATCCACAGATAATGGGGTTATTCACCCCATATTTTAGGTTTGACTCGTGACATAAGCCGCCCATTTATCCATATAGACACGGCGCTGTTCTAGATAGTCAGTGCGACGATAGGAGCGCTCTACTTGTCCTCCTACTGTATGACTTAGAATAGTTTCAGCGACCTCATAGGGAGCATCGGTTGTTTCTGCTAGCCAATCGCGTAAACTAGAGCGAAAACCATGCGGGCAGGCTTCAAGTTTATTGTCTCTCATATATTGAGCCATACA
>NZ_JBHIRP010000049.1:0-2805 GCF_042197245.1 Bartonella sp. AA18HLJMS
TTCTATAAGACTATAATGGTTGTCAATGTTATCGGCGTTAATGATGAGATTGCCGTGAGATTGTATCATCCCCTGAATGGTGGGCTTATGCGAAAACCCCTGCGTGACAGTTTCTTCTGTCATATGTGACTGATTATTCCATTGATACCGTCTTATATTACTTTTTGTTTTATCATATTTCCAAGTAAATGCCCTATAAAATGCTCCATCTTCCAAAGTTGCCGTGCCATAGGTTCCCTCTTTGTTAGCCCAAAGCTTTTTATCAAATACAAATACTTCCCTAGGTATATACTGGTGTGCAATAACTATTGTTCTATCCTCAAAGTGACCCTTTCCCCAAAGGTTGGGACCATCTTGATATAACATCCCATCACTGAGTTGATCAGAACCCTTTGGTCTTTGGAAAGAAATATCGCTATATTCCGTTTTTTCTGTGATGACAGGCGTGCTATCGGCTTCGTTTTTCAAGGTGTTGGTTTGGATATTTAAGTTTCCACCGGCTTGAATAAAGCCCGCTTTATTCACAAGCGAAAGGCTTTTTCCAGTACCAGCTGCATTGGTGAAAAATAAATTGCCTTCTGCCATAATAGCGCCAAAATCATTGAGCAAAGCCCCATCAACTTGTAAAGCACCATTGCCCTTTACATAAATTAAACCCGTTTTGCTGTTGGTCACATCGCCCGTCACGCTAAAAGCTAAATCATGACCCGCTGCCAATTGACCGCTATTTTCAAGCTCCCCGGTTTTGATGATAAAATCTCGTGCTGCTAAAACCGATGTGAACTGATCCACCATAACGCCTGGAGCAACAAAAAGAATATCTCCAGTCCCTCCTTCATCGGTAATGGCTTGTAGCCGTGCATGGTGAATATCAAGAACATTGGTGCTTTGAAAATCTAAACCACCATAAATCAGCGTGCTGCCCGAGACATAAATATGATCCGCAGTTAAATATAGCGTTTGCGGCGTGTAAATATGAGAACGATCATTGCTCAAATCCAGTGTGTTTGCTGTCAATCTCACATCCCCCGTAGCAGACAGCACATTCTCAACGCTGATCCCTCCTGATACCGAGGTCAGGGTTGCACTGCCATAGCCAATGACCTGATCATAATAAATGTCGTTGCCAGCAAAAAGTTCAATATTGCCACCACTGATAATATGCCCAACCTTTATACCCTCTTGCGCTGTAGCAAAAAGGGAACCTTTATCATGAAAAACAAGAGCACCTGTAGGGTTTGAAGGGCTCACCTGAGAGTGAACAAAATCTAAACCTGTCATCAGTGTGCCTGCATCAAGACTTCCCACCTTTAAAACGGCATCATCACCCGTCATCAAAGAAGAAAAATCAACCGCCCCACCATGAATGTCTGCTCTGCCATAGGCTAAAACTTGCCCAAAATGAATGCCGGCATGGGGGTCAACATGAATGGCAACATTGTGATGCGACAGAATTGTTTGGGAAACAGAGAGCCCATTATGAGAAACCAGGGTGATATCTCCTGCCCCATAAATACTTTCAGCAAAAATCGCACCTTGACTGCTCTGGAGATCAACATCCCCTTTTGTGCCAAGAACAAGGCTGCCAGCTGCTTGCGTGGCTGCCATATCAACCCCACCAGCTAAAAAATGGGCTTGTATATCACCACCGGCATGCGCCCTGAGATTGCCCCCAGCTAAAACAGTGCCACCAATATTAAGCGCTCCATCTGTTTCAAGTGTTACATCAGCGCCTGCGCCTAGCCCTGAAACTTGAAGAGCATGGTGCGAAGAAAGCTCCAAATTGCCCCCCGAGGTAGCTTTTCCGGCAATTGATAAAAGCCCATCCTGGGCATCTACGCTCAAATGACCTTCCGCGCCAACCGTTTCTAACATGACACCTTTTTTTGCTGCAATCGCAATATGCTTTTTGGATGTAATGTTCTCTGCATGAAGGGTATCGCTTTTTGATTGAAGAACAACACCCCCATGACCAAAAACATTCTTCAACGAGATTTTTCCGTCAGCAGAAAGATGCAACTGCCCCGCATTCGCTGCCATATCATGGCGCATGCGAACCCCAACTCCTTGTTCTGTTGCCACAAGTTTAATCTGATCCGCCTGGAGAGCCCCAAAAGCAGAACCATCTATCGCATATTCCGGTTTACCGGTAATATCGGTCAGTTCTTTCATTTCCCGCAAAGCATAATCAAAGTGACCCGTGCCTGCTGTTACTCCAATCTCTCTGCCCGCAACCGCTCCTTCAAAATGCACTGTGCGTGAGACAATATCGACAATATCAACCGAACCCTTGCCAGAAAAAAAATTGGCTCCCTTAGCGCCAAAGGTGATATCCCCTCCTCGCACCTGAAAACCTTTCAGAAAACCACTCGCATCAATTTCGGGTACACCCGTGGTTAAGGTCGCATGGGGCGTATTGATAAAGCCACAACCATTACAGCTTATGCCGTTGGGATTGGCTATAATCACATCAGCTTGATGCCCAAAAACCTCTCCTGGACCATTCAAGGCACTGCGCTTGCTGCTGGTCACTTCATTTAAAATCACTTTCGCTGAACCAGAAGTGCGCAAATGCGGATTGCCAGGCATAATGCCACCCAACTGCGATTGTCCCACTTCTTGCGCATGATTGTTCCAAATAACACCTGCATTGCCAATATTAAAATCGTTATATTTATTGTGCGATAAGCCCTTGCCATTGGGGGTAACAATATCAATCGAGGGAACCCCATTGGGCGCTGCCACTATATCTGGACGATGGGCGGCATTCGCGTTAGGATCCACAGTAATTTGCGCCTGTAACGC
>NZ_JBHIRP010000050.1:0-2726 GCF_042197245.1 Bartonella sp. AA18HLJMS
ACATCATCATAACTTTGCTCTTCAACAGCACTGCCATCTTCTTTGACGATCTTAACTTTGAAGCTTGGAGCACTCCAATGACCTTCTTTATATTCAGCGCCACCACCTAAATAAGTTGCAACAGTCTTATTCGTATCAAAAAGCTGAGAACCATTGACCGCTTCACTTGAGCTTGCAGAAACCTCTCCATTGGAAAGAAACTTAATTTTACTATTGCCTTTCTCATCACCCTCTCCATGTGTTGCTACAAACGCCTTTTCAGAATCACTCCACAACAACGCATTCTGCTTAATATTTTCAGTAACCTCCGTGTTGTTTTGAGTAAACTCTTTGTAAAGATTCTCAAAAGAGCTTCCTACCCCTGCAAAGGCTTGCGCTACATCATCATAGCTCTTCTCTTCAACCTTGCTACCATCCTCATTGACAGTCTTAAATTTGAAACTTGGAGCCTTCCAAATTCCATTCTCATAACCAGCATCACCGCCTAAAGACTGCGCAACATTGCTTCCCAAAGCATAAAGCTGAGAACCCGTTACCGCATCACTTGAGTTTACAGAAACCTCTCCATTCGCAAGTAACGTGATCTTGCTGTTTTTCTTGTCACCATCAGTTCCATGTGTCGCAACAAATGCGTGATCATTATCACTCCATAACAACGCATTCTGCTTAATATTTTCAGAAATCTCATTCGTATTTTCTGTAATCTCTTCATGAAGCTTTGTGAATGAATGATCAACACCAGTAAATGCATCCGCTACACTTTGATAACTCTTATCCTGCACTGTGTAGGTCGGTGCTACACCTTTAAACACATCGGCTCCACCACCTAAGTACTTCGAAGTATTATCAGAAACTGTTTTTAGATTATTCGTTACTGTCGTAACATTCTGATTGGTCGTAAAAAGTTGCGAACCATTCACTGCTTCTGTCGAAGCCTCTGCAAGTTCTCCTGCTTTTACACCTGTGAGAGTCCGTGCCGCACCATCAGTGTTTACAAACGTAACTTTCGTACCGCTCTTTTCACCTCCAACCGCAATAACACGTGTCTTCTCATCTTGCTTAACAAGACTATCACCCACAACTTGGTTAATCTCATTCTTAAGCTCTTTATGAATATTCGTGAAAGAACTACCAACTCCAGCAAACGCTTCCGCTACTGTTTTATAGCTCTGTTCCTCAACCTTATCGCCATCAGCACTCACTGTATTAACCTTGAAGCTTGGAGAAACCCACTTGCCTTCTTTATATTCAGCACCACCACCAAAATAGCTCGCTAACGTATTATTCATCGAATAAAGCTGAGATCCATTCACAGCATCGGTCGATATTTCTGTAAGTGCTCCTGCTTTTACGCCTGTGAGGGTCCGCTCGGCATCACCACTATTGGCAATGTTAATGCTTGTACCGCCTTTTTCTGCACCTATCTTTATCACTTTGCTATCAGCATCCTGCTTAACAAGGCTATCACTCACCACATTGTTAATGTGATTGTTAATATCCGTGACGGCATTCGTCACTTTATTGTGAAGATTGGTGAAAGATGTACCAACACCTGCAAAGGCTTGCGCTACATCATCATAGCTCTTCTCTTCAAGATTATCGCCAGCAGCATTCACTGTATTAACTTTGAAGTTTGGAGCAATCCACTTGCCTTCTTTATATTCAGCGCCACCACCAAAATAGTTCGCTAACGTATTATTCATCGAATAAAGTTGACCACCTGTTACTGCATCCGTGGAACCAGAAGCAATATTACCATCCAAAATGTGGGTAATCTTGCTCGCTGTTCTTTTTCTGCCTTCCCCATGAAGAGCACTAAAGGCACTCTCTTCCTTGCTCCACGATAAAGAATCCTGTGCAACGCCCTCTGAGACTTCTTTAATACGTTGGTTTACATTCTTGATATTCGTATCAAGACCTGTAAACGCAGAGCCAACATCTTTAAACTCTGTTGTCTCTACCTGACCATGAGCATTAACCTGGGATAATTGATAAGTTGGGCCTGTAAAGCTACCTTCTTTAAAGGCTGTATCCCCACCTAAGAACTGTGCAACATCTTGAGAAATGGTATGAATCTGACCGCCTGTAACCACATCATGTGACTTTTCCGCAATCTGACCATCCGCAACATTATGCAAAGCAACAGCAGCTGCATTTTGGCCTTTTCCAAAGGTCACGCTCGTATAATCAATTTTACCATCCTTCTTATCGTAAAGAACAACGGCTGAATCATCTGACTGAAGACTGTTAGAAAGATCCTTCAAACCTTTATCAAATTGCTCTTTATTAACCGCTTCATTATCCTTTGTTGCTTCACCAACACCTGAAAGTGTCCGATCCGTACCAGTCTTGTTGGCTATGTTGATTTCACTGCCTTCTACTTCTTTACCAATAGTGATAACCTTCGTATTATCATCCTGCTTGGCAAGGCTATCACTGACTACATTGGTCACATCATTATGAACATTCGTAACAGAACTACTAATATCAGAAAGTGCTTCCGCTACACTCTTATAGCTTTCTTCACCAGTGCTGCCATCATCCTTGACAGTTTTAAGTTTGAATGTGGGTGCAACCCATTCTCCATTTTCATAACCAGCTCCTCCACCAAAATACGTCGCAACTGTTTGATTCATTGAATAAAGCTGATTGCCCGTGATCGCTTCTGTTGAACCTTTAGAAATTTCTCCATCTAATAGAAACTTCAATTTGCTATTGTTTCCTTC
>NZ_JBHIRP010000051.1:0-2712 GCF_042197245.1 Bartonella sp. AA18HLJMS
GAAAAATAGGAGCAGAAAAATGCGTTAAAGAGAGCTTTAAATACCCTTTGAAAAGCATTTGAAGACCCTTTGAGAACATCTTTAAAACTCTTTGAGAAAAAATAAATTGGTACAAAACCTAGTGGCAAAATATACAAAACCCGCTGGCAAGCTACATACAAAACCTGCTGGCAAGCTACAGCTGGCAAGCTACAACTATAAAAGTGCTGTGGCGGAGGGGGTGGGATTCGAACCCACGGTACAGTCTCCTGCACGCCGGTTTTCAAGACCGGTGCCTTAAACCGCTCGGCCACCCCTCCAAACTAGACATGCTTTTTGACAAATTTCTTGCAAAAGGTCAATCATTTTAATACGCATTTTAAAGCGTTCTTTGTAAAACCATTTAAGTTTCAATTAAAATAATTCTTCATAAGTTAATTCTTTGAGTGTGTTATCTAAGAATTTCATTTTTAAATATGATAGTTTTTTCTGAAAAAATGAAAGGTAATTATGATATTTATCATTTCTTTTTCCTGTTTGAAAATTTTTCACAAAGCAATATTTTTTAAGTTCTAATGGTCGTTTTCGTAATAATAAGAAAAGTTCAGTTGAAAATGTTTGATAAATTATATTAAATTTCGGTCGTGTATTTTTAAATTATTTTACCTTTCCAGATATTTATTCTATTTAGATCGGTCATATCTGCGAAAAGAAAATGTTATTGCTTTGACAGTTTATGAGAGATAAATTTGTAAGAATGGGATATATATTCAAGGAAAATTTTTATTGAGTTTAAATAAGTACAATTCAATAAGAAAGCTCTTTAAAAGATTTTTATTTTTTAAATAAAAATATTCAGATATTTAATGCGTCTAAAGGGTATCTTGGAGGAAAGGGCTGATTTACACTATTTGAATAAAACGTTGTGTAAGATTTGCATCGACAGTTTAAAACCTTTTCCAGATATGACTGAAAATTAGGTATATTTATAATGCTTTTTTCTTTAGGATAAGCAAAAAGGTAATTTGAATGGAAGAAAAGATTATTGAACGCTTAGATCAATAAATAGTGTGTTAAAGTATTGCATAGTTTTTCAAGAATAGAACTTAAAAACGCTAAATTATGTAGAGGCAAAAAGCATAAACTTTAACAGACAAGGTTTTAAAAGCCGTTTCATTCACAAATATGTGTAAAATAAAATATTTATGTCTAATATGAGAGAATAGGTTGTTCCTGATTCTATTGAGTTTTATAGGCCTCTTTTCCTCATCTTTTTGAAGCTTTTTTATGGCTTCAAGAGCGAGTTTTTTACGGTCTGCGCTCTTTGTGTAAAGAGATGTCATAGTGTCGTCTGTCCAGCCAAAAACTGCTTTGAGTTGCGAGACTGTTGCACCAGAATTAACTGCGCGTGTTGCTGCTAATTTTCTTAAGCCATGTGCTGATTTTTTGATTCCCGCTACGTTACAAGCCTCACGAAAAAGGTTGCCAAAACTTTCTTTAACTAGTTTTTTACCTTCTTTACCACAAATGAATGTTTCTTCTCCAATCACATACCTTCATAAGGATGAGTTCTTTTTGTTTTTGGGTGACTTTAGAAAGGCTATGCCAATTGGAGCTATTAAAATATTATTTAAGGAGCCATGCGAATGAACCTTCAACAAGTTTACCAGTTTTTGATTTAGGAAGTATAAGCCCTTGTAACTCGGCAAGTGCGCTTTTGTAGTTATCAACAAACTCTTGCGTTCCATAGGTACCGCGTATTCTAATGCGTTTGCCATGACCAATACGTACATACCATACAATTTTGCCATGTTGAGTAATTTGTTTAACGAGATGAGGAGGACGTGGTTTAGGCATGGTATTTTACATCTTAGAGAGTGCGGTTTCGTAATATTCATTCTTTGACAAATCTAAAAGTTTGTCTGGGTGGCTAACTGAATTTGGTATTGGAATATCTGCTTTAAGATAGATAAGCAGTTCACCGGTAGGTTTGATTTCTATGAGTTCGCATTTTTGCTTTTTTGCTTCTCTTAAAGCTCGTGCAATGTCTGCTTGCGTTATGATAGCTTTACGAGGTGCCATATCTTTTCTCCTTACATTGAGATGCAATTCACGTGTGGCGTGAATCACGCATTACTTGAAAGTGTTAAGAAGGGTGGGGGTGCTCGTAGATATGCGGGGAACAAAACACCCCCATAAGGTTAAGCAGCTTTTGTTGAGAGTTGTTGTATCTCTCGTTCTATCTCTGCTAAAAAGGCTTCAACAACTTGATTGATCTGTTCAATTTGTTGATCATCACGGAAAAAACGGAAGAAGTCACCATCGCATTCCAAAAACCAGAGGGGTTTGATCCAATTGAAAATGCGATTTTGTATCATACAACAAGTGTAGCAAATGAGTTGAGGGTAGAAATGTGGGGCCGTTTCCTATGAGGAAGTTGAATGTTCAGGAAACATATGTGATTTTCACTTTAAAAATTCTTTGCCCAACAAAGAGGCAACTTATGGTAAGATAACTTTAGAAGATGGGATAGTATACAAGGCATTTACTTGGAATGAAGAGAGTGAAAGTTCGCTTTTTTTCAAGGGTACCGATGGAATAATTATCTCACATGATACAGAAAACTGTCACGCAAGAATTTTCGCCTACTCGTCAAGGGATGATACAATCTCACGGCAATCTCATCATTAACGCCGATAACATTGACAACCATTATAGTCTTATAGAAGCAGG
>NZ_JBHIRP010000052.1:0-2604 GCF_042197245.1 Bartonella sp. AA18HLJMS
ACATATGTTTTTGTTATCTGATCAATTTTATTGAAAAGTTGCGTGAACACTGTAAAGTCCATGGAATTCCTCTTTAACGAATTTTCAACTTTTTATCACCTTGGAACATAGATATATGCTAAACGCCTCATTTTCATTTATACATTACCTAAGTGTTTTCAGCATGATATCTTGGCTTTGATAAAATCTTTGTGCTTCTCTTAATTGTTCAGAGAGTACTGAACCTTCTACATTGGTTTTTGTTTTCATCGTATGATAGGCATTCCTTTTTTTTCATGATCAAAAATTTTCATATCAAGTTCGCGTCTTTTCCTTTTGATAAGTGATTTCTCAGCCTTACGTAAATGTGCTACCATTTGTACCTTTATAGATTCATTTTGGATCATGGCTAATGAACCATCGATATGTGCTTGAAGATCTGCAATATCTTTCAGGTTTTCTTTTGTTTGAAGTTCATTAAATAGACTTTTGAGGTATTGAAAACGATTTTCTACGTTTTCAAAACTTTTTAAAGTTATAGCTTTATTTAGTATTGAGAAAAATTCTAAACGCTCAAAAAGCAACGTGCCCATTTGATCAAAAGGCCCAGAAACTTTGTTTTCGTCCTCTAGTACCTTTTGATATGATTCTCTTGAAAGCTTATCACTCTTATAGAACGATTCTGGTTCTTTGAGAAAAAAACTAGAAAAATCTATAGTTTTAGGTCCAGTTTTTTGACTATTTGTTATAGCCTGATAGGTTTTTTCTGTTTGCGAAAGTTGTTCTTTTTTCAACTCAAGCTGTTTTTTTAAGAGCTCAATAATTTCCCCTTTTTTTAATAGATTAGTAAGCTCCAGATATTCTGCTGGTAGAGCAGGTGGTGGGGCTGGGTCCTTATGTGACGAGAGGTCATAAGATACGCTTGTAACTGCATTCGCATGTGCTAAATTTAGCATTCCCAAAAAGGTAATCATTCCTGTTATAATAAATCGCTTTTTCATCTGTTTCCTCGCTTGATTTCGGCAGGGATTGTTTTATTAATAGGCACACGATTCCTATCATTGGGCTGTTTTAGCTTTGGTGCTAATGCACAAGCCGATAAAAGGTTTGCAATCAAAATTACAAGTATGATTGACTTCATTTTAATATGACTCTTTTTACTATTATATACATTCTGATATTTGTTGTCATTATTATAATTTTGACACCAAAGTAAAGTGTATAGTTTACGATAATTTATCTTTTCTTAATTTCATTTTTTAATTTATGAAAATAGCTCAATTTCAGTGCGAATATTTTTTACTTTAGGATTGGATATCTTGGTTGATGAAGTCCTGTGGTAAGAGCTATTGAAGTAATAATACTTATCCGTAGGAAACGGTTTACGAATCCGGAGAGAGGCATATCTATAGCGCCACGGATGATGAGCCATCCGTAGATGATGAAAGCGATTGTGATTCCAATTGAAACAAAGGGTGTAATTGTAGCTATTGTTTTTGAGGAAATATCCGTGACATATGTTTTTGTTATCTGATCAATTTTATTGAAAAGTTGCGTGAACACTGTAAAGTCCATGGAATTCCTCTTTAACGAATTTTCAACTTTTTATCACCTTGGAACATAGATATATGCTAAACGCCTCATTTTCATTTATACATTACCTAAGTGTTTTCAGCATGATATCTTGGCTTTGATAAAATCTTTGTGCTTCTCTTAATTGTTCAGAGAGTACTGAACCTTCTACATTGGTTTTTGTTTTCATGAAAAAAAGCAAATGCTGTAAAAAGCTTTATTGGTTAGATCTTATTATAGGCATATTTTTGTAGTTAGAGGCTACAATTTTTCTGTACAATTTACGTTTTTGTATTTCGATAAGAGTCTCTTCGTCATCGCTTAAATTTCTGACCATTTGTAGCTTTGTATATTCATTTTGGATCATGGCTGACATAGTCTTGATGCGTGTTTGCAGTTCGAAAACTTCTTTGAGATCTTTTGTTTTATTTATCTTATCTAAGAAATCGTCCATTTGTTTAAAGCGGTTTTCTGCGTCTTGAAAAGTTTGAAAACTTACAGCTTTTTCGACAATTCCACTATATTTAAGACGCGTATTAATTATTTCGCGCATTTTATAATACGGCAACTGCTGGAAGCCGTACCTTTTCTCTTCGAGAATAATCTCATTAAATCTTTTTTTAAATTCCCCAGTAGCTATGGCTTGGTAGTTTGTCTGTGTTTTTGGGTAGATAGAAGGCAAATCTTGTATGAAAGAATCCTTGTTTTCTCCTATTGTTGGTTTTTGTATCCTATTTCCTGTTATAGACTGATGAATTTTTTTCGCGTTTTCGATCTGGTTTTCGTTTGTTTTAATTTGTTGTTCTAACAACTTAATAATTTCCAGATATTCTGCTTTTGAAAAAGGACTTTTAACAGTTGAACCTTGAGTCCCAGAACCCCAACTAAAGTTAGACGTTAGAGTTAAATTTATCATCCCCAAAAGGGTAATCATTCCTGTTATAATAAATCGCTTTTTCATCTGTCTCCTCGCTTAATTTCGGCAGGGATTGTTTTATTAATAGGCACGCGGTTCCTATCATTGGGCTGTTTTAGCTTTGGTGCTAATGCACA
>NZ_JBHIRP010000053.1:0-2553 GCF_042197245.1 Bartonella sp. AA18HLJMS
TTTCTGTCTTTAGCAATATTTGCTCTGCCCTCTAAAATAGACTGATCTGCGCTTAATGTGAAGGTGCCGTTGGAGATCGCTTTAACCTCTTTATCATCCCACAAATCTTTATCTTTCCATGACGTTTTGTCCCAAGCAATACCATTTCCTAGTAAAACATCGGCATGGACCTCTGATTTTTTAAGATTGACTGTGCCGATTGATGGAACTGTAGTATCTTCGATACTTTTTTCAACAACAGCTCCAATGAAAATTCCTGTGCCATTTTCAGCATGAAGCTCTGCATTGGTCAGATTGATCTCATTACTATGATATTTTTGTGGATCATGCGAGCTATTCGGATTATCATCGGAGAAAGTTGCGAATTGTAAACCGGCAACTTCTGCTGTGGCAGAAACATCTGTCAGATCAATATGTCCGCCATTTATTACAACCAGCGCAGCCATTTTTGCTTCTATTTTATTTTTCTTCCCATTCTGAGGAGTGTCGGATTGGGTATCTAGACCTTTAGAATTAGTATCAATAGCGCCATTAATCATCTTAATTGTGCCATCTTCACCAGTAGCGAGACCAATACCAACATTTTGAATAGTTGTTTTGCCATTTAATTCAACTATACTATCAGCCTCCCAAGTGCTTACACCAACGGTTGGTTCTTCGGACTCACTACCGGTTATTGTTAAATCTCCGGTAATGATTTTACTCCCATCATCTGCATAAAGACCTTCATCAAAATTTTGAATGGTTGTTTTGCCAGTTAACTGAATTTCACTCCCAGAGCCCGATGTCCATACACCAGATCGTGCTTCATTGGGGTTGTCATTAATTGCTTTACCACTGACTATTGTTAAATCTCCGCTAACGATTTTGCCACCATTAAAGGCTCTAAGACCGACAAAAACTTTTTCAATGGTTGTATGACCCTTTAATTGAACTTCACTATTGGGATCAATGGCTATTATACCAGAAGTGCCGTATTCTTGGTTTTCATAAGCAGTTATTGTTAAATCTTCGCTGGAGATTTTACCACCTTTTTCTGCTCTCAGTCCATCTCTAACTTTTTCAATGCTTGTTTTGCCTTTTAATTCAATTATGCTTCCAAAGCCATTGGCATTTGCACCGTTTCCGAAGTTATTGGTTGTTAGAGTAACATCCGTAATTTCAATACGTCCACCATTTTCTGTAAGTAATGCGCCTTCATGTCCATTCAAATTTCCTCCTATGACAGCTCCTCCTTTCATTGTGATCTTGGATTCTATACCATCTGCATGGAGTGCATTACCATTAGATGATGCGACTGTAACATTGTTGTTTAAAGTAATGATGCTGCCATTTTGAGCAGATATTGCTGTATTTTTTGCACGAAATGATCCTCCAGAGATTGTTATTGTCGAGTGATCATCTGCAAATATGCCTGTTAGTGCTTGAGTAACGGTTACATTGTTCAAGGTTACTGTGCTGTTTTTAGCACTTATTCCTAAGGATAGTGAACTGTTATCGTTTTCACTCGATATTACCACGTCTTCCAGCTTGTTTTTTTTACTCTTACTGTCAGAAAAGGAAGCACCAGTGCTAGATAAAATGCCAGATGAGGAGGCCTCCATTCCAGAATATGTAATTGTTCCCTTAGTCATTTGAAGTGTAGCACCGTCTTTGGCTTCAAGGCCTAAGAAAATACCAGAACCAGTGCCTTTAATGATTGTGCCATCCAGTAACTCAATCGCACTGTTAGCACCTTCTGCTGTTACAGCATAGACGGTTTGGTTTGTGCCTTGGTTTATATCTTTATTCGTAACAATGGTTAAATGTTTTCCAATGATTTTGCCACCGTCTTTTGCGTGAATAGTTTCGTAGGTTTTATCGGATACTTCTTGTTGTTTTCCCCCAGAAACTACGAGGGTTTCAGCATGTGCACTGAACTGGATGTTGAACAGGATAATAGCGGCTGCAGCCGTGCATGATAAAAGGGATGTTTTATACACTAGTATTCTCCTTATGAGAGCCCCAAAATATTCATTTCCCCGCGAACTTCATAAGAAGAAGTGAAAATGGATAGTTGTTATTAATTTCAGTAATTGTCTTTATTTGGTAAGACATTTTTGGTTTTTTGTCAAAATTAAAAAATAATTGATATTAATTATGTCTAATACAAAATGTATTTATAATTGATTTTATTTAAAGAATTATAATTTTGAATATTATTATTCAGAGAAATATTGTGAGATACTGATATAGTGGTACCATGATATCTTTTACCTGATGGTAGATGACGCAAATTGGGGTTATGAGGGAACAAAAAAGGATGTAGAAGAAGCTAGTAAAAAAGCTAACTTACTTGGGCTTAAAGTGGGTTTTCATCTTTCAACACAGTGGTATTAATTTATTTCTAATAGACTTTTCTTTTTTTCAAAGTAGGAAGTACTGTTCATCCACTGGGAATGGAAGTGCTCTGTTGCGTTTGTTGTGTCTTGTCTTGGGGATTTTCGTAAAGAACTAAGTATAAAGAGGGAAGGGTGCTTTAAAAGGAAAAAGGATGACTTTAATGTACAAAAA
>NZ_JBHIRP010000054.1:0-2408 GCF_042197245.1 Bartonella sp. AA18HLJMS
CAAGAAGTATCCGATAAAACCTACGAAACTATTCACGCAAAAGACGGTGGCAAAATCATTGGAAAACATTTAACCATAAACCACCCAGTCCATTACGATGTATACGCTGTAACAGCTGAAGGTGTTAACAGTGTAATTGAATTACAGGATAGTAGAATTATCCCAAAACTTGATTCTGAGATTTTCCGCGGTCTTGAAGCCAAAGACGGAGCTACAATCAAAATGATTGGAGGTTCCATTGCAGCTGCCTCTGTTGGCGCTTCTTTTAATAACACGAATAGCAGCGAAAACATGTTAAAGGACGTAGAGATATCAGACTTAGATAAAGATGGCCTGCAATTACTCTCAGGCATAGTTACCAAAGGAAGCACGCTCACCTTAAAAAATGTAACTGTTATGCATGCCTTCTCTGCTCTAAAGGCAGATGATCACTCGACAATAACAATCTCTGGAGGATCATTTGATGGAAAAACTGATGGAATATATGCTTCAAATGGCAGCACGGTTACTATCGACAACAAGACTGATATTACATCATCCAGTGCTTATGGACTCCATGCTGATGGTGCACAATCCAAGATCACAATGACTGGAGGGACAGTAAGCGGTTGGGGTATAGGCACATTGTTTGCCGAAAACGGCGGACATATTCATGTCAATGGTATTACTATAACATCGACAGATGGCACTGGAACTGGTGTACTGGCCGATGCCTCTGGAAGCATAATTGAATTACATAATACAACGATTAAAGATGTTTCAACGGGGTTTTTTACACAACCAAACGGTACGATCAAGATGACTGGAGGTTCTATTACGGCTTCTATAATAGGCGCTTCTTTTAATAACAGTAAGAGCGCTGAGAACAAGATAGAAAATGTGAAAATATCAAGTGGTAAAGACGATGACCAACAACTTTTCGGGGTAGTCGCCACTCATAACAGCAACCTTACTTTAAAAAATGTAACAGTTACTCAAGCCAATATAGGCATAGCCTCCGCTGTTAATTCTCAAATAAACGTATCAGGGGGAGAATTTAATGTAAAAACCTCAGGGGTATCTGCTGAGAGTGGCGGCACCATTATCATAAAAGACAATGCTAAAATTAACGCATCTGATGGTAGTGGATTACATGCAAGCGATCCACAATCCCAAATCACAATGACAGGCGGAACAGTATTTGGAAAACAAGCTGCATTGTATACAGAAAACGGTGGACATATCGATGTCAAGGATATTTCTGCAACAGCACAAATCGGTGGTTTGCAAATCATGTCTCTCTTCTACACAGATCAAAATTATCCGCAAAAACGTCAAAGCAATGAAATCAATGTGACTAATGCAGATATCCACGTAGAAAATGGTGCTGGAATTCTTATCGGAGCTTTCACTGACAACGATATCGAAAACAATGCAGACCTATCAATTGGTACAGCCAATATCAAAAATTCAGAAATCCATGCCGATGTTTTATTAGGAAAAGGCGTTTATTGGAAAGACAAAGAGCTTTGGGACTATGTCGGTGCAAACGCCATCTCCAACGGCACCTTCACATTAAGCGCAGATCAGTCTATTTTAGAGGGCAGAGCAAATATTGCTAAAGACAGAAATGTACGTTTTGATCTGAAAAACAATACAAAATGGACGTTGAAAATCAGCAAAAATGAAAAAGATGATGATGGCAATCTCCTTGATATCGCTCAAAGATCTCGTTCTGATATTTCCACGCTTAATCTCGATAACAGCTCCATTGTTTTTGAGAAACCAACAGAAGATCATTACCAAACATTGCATATAGGTTCTGGTAAACCAGACACGCAAGAAGTCTACAATGCAACGGGTGATGCAAAGATTTACTTCAACACGGCTTGGAGTGATGGTGCTGCAATAAATGACCAAAAAACCGATAGGCTTTTGATCCATGGGGATGTCTCAGGCAACACATCAGTTTATGTTTCAGGACGCGTAGAAAAGAACAGTAGTCAAGTAAATACCTCTGCTGCTGCCAATGTCCGGGGGCTTTCACTCATTCAAGTTTCTGGAAAAGCAGAAGAAAACTCTTTCAAACTGGTAAATGGCTATACCACAAGAGGTGGCTTACCGGATATGTATACACTCCGTGCTTATGGACCAGACTCAAGCCAAGGCAAAGCCGATATTGCACAAAACCTCTTTGATGAAAAGAATAAAAATTTCTGGGATTTCCGTTTACAACCCAAACTGCTTGGCTCCAATTCTGGTTCAAATCCTGATCCTGAAACAAATATCCCTACCGTTGCCCCTGTACCACAAACCGCAAGCTATTTGGTCATGCCAAATGCTCTCTTCTACAGTGGATTAACCGATATGGCTAAACAAAACGCACTCTTAGCCAATATCAGAACATCCGTCTTAGGAAAAGAAGAAGA
>NZ_JBHIRP010000055.1:0-2342 GCF_042197245.1 Bartonella sp. AA18HLJMS
AAATCACCCCCTACTTCCATTTCTACACGCTCTCCAGAAACCACGGCGCCTGCCAATGTGGTGTTTGCCCCACTCGTTGTGTGAACTGTGCCGGTGCCAATAATATGGCTGTTCTTCTGGTGAACCTCCTCACTGGAACCCTTGCCTTTACCAAAAGAAGCATTCCCCATCCACCCTGTACCACCGGTACCATAACTATACCCAATATTCATTGAAGCGCTTTGCGTGTGGTTTTGTGTGCTTTGCGTGTTTTGCGCACTTTCAAAGATGATATCTTTACCTGCTCCCATGGTGATATTCCCGCTCTGTTCATCATTTTCCAGCACATAGATTGGATTGGTACCAGCGATAATATCAGCGCCAACACCATGAATGCTGCCTTCGTGGGCATGCATGTTAACAGCGCGTCCGCCTTCTATGCTATCTGTCACCGCTGTGGAGGTTTGAACAGAGGCTTCTGTTTTCTCAGTTTTAAAGCCCACGGTTACACTGCCAGATGCGCCAGCCATATTGGCAAGAGCATCCTTGGTGGAGCCCCCCAATCCTCCTAATGGGTTACTCAGTCCTTTGGTTATGTTCCCCTTTTCTCCTGTGTTGCCAGTCAGCCAATCAACAAAATTCTTGCCTTTGTTAAAGAGGTGATTGATTTTCATGCCGGTCAGTATGCCATTAATAACGGTGTTATTGCCATCCTTATTGTTCATACGGTCCGCTGAATCTTTTAAGCCTTGTACCGTGCCAAGGACACCGATATCAACGGAAGTTGTCACACCAGCAAAAGACTTTTCATGTGTCTCTTTGCCGTTAGAGGTATCATAGCTTTCTGATAGGGTGATATTATTGCCGGCATCCATGTTGACATCACGATCCGCCGCAACAATGGCTGCTTGTAAATTCACATCATTGTCAGCAGTAATCTGCACATCTTGGCGTGCCGTGATGTGTGATTGTGTGGAAGTGGTTTCCCATTGATCGCCCGTATCTTTGGCGCTTGCAATTCCAACCCCCAAGGAAGCACCGCTGTTGCTCTTTTCAAACTGAAACCCAAAGCCTTCCCGTTCTTCTACAGAGTTTGACTTATGGCTATTATGACCAACAAGCACATTCACATCATGCGCTGCCGAAAGGTTAATATTCTCACCCGCAAGATCAGAGCCAACAATTGTCACATCTTTTTTCTTGGCAGTGATGGTGATATTACCATCCGCATTGAGAGAAGAACCTTGATGCTCAAAACTCTCTTCATCATTCGTGCTTTTTGTCCAACTAACTCTTTAAGAATGGGAAGGACGCTTTGGTGATCGCTTTTGTAAAGCTTTTTGCTTTTGCTGACGTTTTCTTTCATCCTCAAAATGCGTTAGTAAAGCCCGTTCCTGTTTCGTTTTGTTGGTCACACCAAAGGTGTCATTGTCCATAAATTGCTGATATCCTGCTATCATTAAATTGCTTAGGAATGAGCCACTTTTGGGAGGTTGTGTAAAATAGAGCCCTTTTGAATTTTGCAATTTATACCGGAAACCTGCTTTTTTCATGCACTCATAAACTGAGGCAAATTCACTCGCATACGAATTCATATCACTAGAAGAAGCATAAACCGGTTTCCAACCACATTTTGATAAGGATTGTTGGATCATCGCTTTATCGACACCTGGTTTTTCCCATAATGCTAAAGTTGATGGAGGAGGTTGGTTAACACATCCAGCTGTATTTAAGAGAGCTATGCAACTCAATAGTTTTAAGATTTTCTTCATTTTTTCCCTCTTTCAATGGATTTATTTACGATAAAACAGCTCATAAGCCTGTTGATATTTTCTGTCACCGCTGCTTAAAACAACGGTGAACAATATTGAGATGATTGGTTGAGAAAACAATCCCGTCATTTCAAGCGAAGGCAAGGATGAGGGATTGTTGACCATCACAAACAGCAAAACTTAAGGTTGGCATTCATCCGCATTTTTATACCTTTTACAAAATGGGCTATTTAAGCGCTTCTCAACACTTCTCTGTGGGATGACAGCACCAAGCTGACAAATGGGAAGGTTTTCCTCTTTAAAAGTATAACACGGACTCCCTCCCCCTTTATAACGGAATCCTGCTTGAATCATACATGTATAAGTTGTTGCTTTTGCATTGATGCTCTGCTTTCTATTTTCTGAATCAGGATCGATAAGACTCGGCATTCCACATTCTAATAAGGCTTTTCCTACCTCAGTAGAATCCGCACCTGCCTTCTCCCACATACTCACGTACCCTGGAGCAGGTTTGTCAATGTTTTCAATATCACATCCAGTAACCGTTAACAGAATGAGCAGGCTTAATAAATTAAACAACATTTTCATTTT
>NZ_JBHIRP010000056.1:0-2178 GCF_042197245.1 Bartonella sp. AA18HLJMS
CCGTGTAGAAAACCTGTTGCCATACTTTATGCTCCTTTAAATGAGGGGTGAATGAAAATGAATGGGAAAAATGAGGGTTGGATTTGAAATCGCACCCTTTAAAACAGCAAATCATAAGGATTTTGGTTCACTCGCATTTCAAATGCGAGTGAATAGTAAAGGGTAGCATTTCAAATGCGATCCTTTGAAAACAACAATATGTGAAATAATTTTTTAAAAGCATATTGACACTAATAAACCCTCATGTTAATCGAATCACAAGTGCTAGAAACACTAAACCATTAGCGGATAGGTCACGTAAGATCTCTCCCATGCATTTAAAATACTGATTGTCTTTTATGCTATTATTGGCATATAACGATTTTGTCGGGTGTAGCTATGCTATACAATACCTTCTCACGAAGGGAAGACATAGCGACGGACTAATGGCCGTGTTTCTAACGCCCGGCACCCTTGGGGGTGTCAATAGAGACATTAAAACCATTAGGAGTTCATCATGAACAATTTAGTGACGATCAACAATGCTGGTATTGCTGTTACAACTTCTTTAAAAATTGCAGAGGGTGTGGGTAATACGCATAAAACAGTTATACAGTTAGTACGCAATAATCGTAAGGATTTTGAAGAGTTTGGTTCACTTGGATTTGAAATCCAAGTGAGTAAAAGAGACGGTAAAGGTGGTCAAAAGAGAGAAGTTGCTATTCTCAATGAACCACAAGCCACTCTACTCATGACCTATATGCGTAACAATGATACGGTGCGTGCATTCAAAAAAGCACTCGTTAAAGCTTTCTATGATTTAAAAAACCAGTTAATTGATAATGACCGTGATACACGTTTTGATTTTCCAAGCAACTGGGATGAGATGGGAGCTACTGAAAAAGCTGTTTACATTTATGGACCGCTTCACATGCATCTTGTGAAAGCCTTTACATTAGCAGAAGAGAGCAAACATTACAAAACGCTTGTTGAAGAAGCTAAGCGGGTTTTAGCAAATCCGATTGCAAAAGTAGCTTAGACCTACAATATAATTTTATCTCCTCGTCTTTTAGGCGGGGAGGTGGTTAATGCCGTAAAATATCTTTACATAATACGTATTATACGTATAATATGTATGATACATTAAAGATAGGATGTGCATATGAAAAAATATAGTTTTACAGATGTAAACCGTGGTGCTGGCGATATTTTAGACGAGGCTATGTCTACACCTGTAGCTTTAACAAAGCGAGGGCGTGAAAAAATCATTATGCTTCCTGTTGATTTATATCATGAATTAATAAAAGCGCGTTCTTGCGCACAATCTTTTGTTTACGCAGATGCACCGCAAAATATATTAGATGATTTAGATCGTGGTTTAGATGACATTTTGAATAGTGATGAACATGTTTAAAGCGGGGGATGTTGTTCAATATTATTATTTATGGCACGAACAAGCGCAAAAAGGTGAACATTCAGGACGTAAAGCGCGTCCTTCCTGTGTTATGGTTAAAACTGAAAGCCATTTCTTTTTGTTTCCTATCACTTCTCAAGAGCCTATTAATTTACAATATAGCTTAAAAGTACCTGAGATAGAATGTAGACGTGCGGGGTTGCAAAAGCAATCTTGGGTGCGTGTTGATGAATTTAATGTTGTTCCTTGCGAATCTTTGTTTGACTTTGAAGATTTAAAACCACAAGGGCGTTTTAGCCTCGCTTTCGTGCGTAAAATTGCACTTAAAATTAAAGAAGTTAAAGCAATAAAACCACTTGGAAAAGTCTCTAGAGACTGAGTGATACAATTAAACAGCGTGGAGTGTTGGAATTTTGCTAACATCTGTTTCACGTTCAGCATGCCACGCATCATAATTGGCTTGCATGCGTAACCATATGGCAGCTCCATTCCCAAACATTTTGCCAAGACAAGCCGAAAGAGAAGGAGATATAGGCTTTTCGGCATTTAGAATATCATAGAGATGTTGACGTGATATACCAAGCATCTGCGCAATTTCTGATTTTGTTTTGCCTGTTGCTGGAATAATATCTGCTAAAACTTCTCCTGGATGAGTAGGACAGCGGTTTTTATCTCTTTGTGCAGGAATGTCATCCATAACTGTATCCTTTCTTAATAAAGTGAATACGAAGTTTAAATTCTATTTTCCTCTTGCTCTCCAAATCAATGAAGAAACAATAACAATC
>NZ_JBHIRP010000057.1:0-2061 GCF_042197245.1 Bartonella sp. AA18HLJMS
GGCAATATAAACCCAAAATTGGTTGGCGATTGCAGCTGTGGCTATAAAGAGTGCTTCAAACAATAAAACAATGGGTATTGTTCGCGCTGGTTGGAAGCGATGCAAGAGGCGTGGTGCAATTGGTCCGGCACAAATTGCCCCGACAAGCCCTGCAAACAGCAGCATTGAAATAGATGCTGTGCTTTCTGCTAAGTGTAGAGCAAATGTAACTTGTGCTGTTTCATCGGCAAAGCTGCTAAAGCCCAAAACAAGGAAAAGTCCCATTTGGGTAAAAATCATGGATTTTTTCTTTGTCACAATGCTCCCCAACATGCTAAAGCTTTTACAGCTTTTAAAATTTCCTTCTGTGCTGTGTCATGTGGTTTATCATTTAATTTTGCTAGATCTAATTTTTTTCCTGATGAAAGTTGAGAAAGGAAATGTTCTAGATGAGAGCTATACTCAAAACTGGCGCAATGCCCATTTGCTGCGATGAGCAGTTCTTTTGTTTCAGTTAAGGGCACCCATTGCAGGGTTGCAGGTGGGCGAAGAGTGATTTCATTTTCAATTTCGGAGACGTCAACAAGGGGGCGACCGATGCATAAACGTGAACTTGTATCACAAATTAATTGAGAAACCAGCATATGGCGTTTTAAGGTACCATTTGCGATGGCGGAGTTTAGTGCAGAGTGTTGAAAAGCATTATCAGGGTTTAAATTTGCTCTTCCTGATGCGCGGATATCATGTCGCGTTCGATCATCAAGATGGAGTAAATGCGTGACATAATTTTTATGATGTTGTGCATCGTGTGCTGTTTCCCAAAAAGCAATATTGATATTTGCCGCGATATTTTTTCCAGTTTCAGCAACGTGGAAAGCATCATGGGGAAAGTAGGCAACACGGTCTGTACGGTTTTGCAGCGCAATTGCTGTTAATTTATGCGCTTCATATTCAGGATATTTTAGCCCTTGGAGGTCTTCTCGTGTACTGGGCCATGCAAACATTGTTTTGCCATCTTGTAGAGTAAAACCAAAATTATGAGCGTGATCTACATGGATCCCAACATGGGTAGAAGAATACCGGCCAATGAAGCAGTCAATATCTACGCGTCCACCAGGCCTAAAACCTAAAGAATGAGCTAATTGATCTGCAAATTGTTTTGCCACATCCCATAGAACAGGGGTTGCAGCGTATAATCCATAATACATGACCGCCCATTCTTGTCCTTCGGCATATTGGTCAACGCGGGCAGTATATTCTTCTATAGTTCTATCCGTATCTAAAACAAGAAAGTTTGAAAGAGGACGTGGACTCCGCACTCCATTAACCACTGTTACTACTTCGGATTTAGGATTAAGAGCTAAGAGTTTATGAGGATGTAGAGCGTATTGTCTTAAAGCATTCAAAACATCCCTTTCATCGAAAGGGATGTGTGAAATTGATAATTCAGCTGCTTGCTTAGCCCAAATTTTTTGAGAAAAGCTCTCTGAAAATAACTGAAACATGCTATTAAATAAGCTTAATTTTTAAAGTTGGATATGTAAATAGATCTGTATCAACAATACATTATTAAACTTCTAACGAACCATTCACATCAAGCTCATTTTGACAAATTTGAATATCGTTACGCTGTGCATACTTAGTAAGCATTGCAGTTGGCACAACTTCGTCAGCAGTCAATTCAACAGCATCTTTTACTTCATTAAGTGAAATATTCATGTATTTCCCCCCTTATAGTTGATAAAAAAACAATGATAACCAAAATAAAAAAATTACCACTTATTTCCTCTTAGTATAGATTTTATTTTTTGTCAAATGTTATGTTGATTGCAAAGAGCATTTTAAATAAGAGGGCTGAATTTTAGAGTGATTAAGAAGAATTTACAAAAAAAGCTGCACGCATAGTGCAGCTTTTTATGTATTTGCTTTAAAGGTAGACAGGTAGACGTTTTAAAGCATGAAAGTGTCTTTACGGCTTCTATAACCATAATAGCCAAAAACACTGGAAATAATGGCGCCTACCAGACTTCCTAAAAAGCCCCACCACCCCATATTGGAGGCTGTTTTTGTGGCTTTAGTCGC
>NZ_JBHIRP010000058.1:0-1661 GCF_042197245.1 Bartonella sp. AA18HLJMS
AAGGCTGGCATTCAAGTTGTTCTGAATGTTTTTTACAATAAGGGCTATTTAAGCGTCTCTCAACACTTCGCTGAGGCGTGATAGAACCACTAAGAGGATACACCGGAATCCTATCATCTTGACAATTTTCACACCACTTTCCATTTTCACTTCTATAGTGGAAGCCAGATTGAAGCATACAAGTATGAATTATTGCCCATTCACCGAAACCTAATCCACTATTTTCTGTATCGACATTATAAGGAGTTGGCTTACCACACTCTAACAATGCTTTTGCTACTTCAGTAGAATCTGCATCTGGCTTTTGCCATATAACAAAGTATTTTGAAGGAGGCTTTGAGTCACATCCAGCGATACTTAACAAAGCCATGCAACTCAACAGTTTTAAGATTTTCTTCATTTTTCCCCTCTTTCAATGGATTTATTTACGATAAAACAGAGCTCATAAACCTGTTGATATTTCCTGTCACCGCTGCTTAAAACAACGGTGAACAATATTGAGATGATTGGTTGAGAAAACAATCCCACCATTCCAAGCGAAGGCAAGGATGGCGGATTGTTGATCATCACTAGCAAGACTTAAGGTTTGCATTCAGGTGCATTTTTATATTTTTTACAAAAAGGGCTGTTTAAGCGCTTCTTGACACTGCGCTGTGGAACAACAGCGCCTGGACGACAAATGGGCAAGTTTTCGGCTTTATGGTTTACACACCACCCCCCCCTTTCATCTTTATAGCGGAATCCTGATTGAACCATACAAGCATGAATTGTTGCTATTGCATTATTACTGAGCTTGCTGCTTTCTGGATCCTTATCATAAGGGGTTGGCATACCACATTCTAACAAGCCTTTTCCTACCTCAGTAAAATCTGCTCCCGGTTTCTCCCAAGCAGTCAAATATCCTGAAGGAGGCTTATTAAACTGACATCCAGCTATACTTAACAAAGTTACAGCACTTAATAATTTTACGATGTGTTTCATTTTTTACTCCATGATTTACTTAAAGGAAATTGTTCACGATGAGATGAACCATAATCATATCTACATTTATAACCCACATCTCCAAGACAGGTATGGGAGCTTATGGGATTCATGATCACTCTCCACCATTCTGTCCACCAGTTACTACCAGCAGATATTGTCTCATAAGCATAGCCATTGCCACCAATCAATCTGCTTACAACGTCAAATCTATGCCCATCAAAACCAATAGTGGTTTGTTTGCCACCACTCACATAACCTAACAAACCGGATGCCGCCAAAACATTAGCCGCTGGTCCATGGAAACTGATCGTTGTATTGCCTGCTACATCATTTACACCTTCTTGTTTGAAAGAATTCATCATATTAAAGCCTGTCAAACTGCCACGACTATGGGCATCAAAATGCAATCCCGTGTTACCATAGCTATACATCAAATCTTTTGCTTCTTGTGTGGAATTGGTCAAACCCCAAAAGTTATTTTCCATAAACTTCTGATAGCTCGCGACTAGAAGTTCTGAGATAGCAGAATCGGCTTGAGGGAACACAACAAAATAAAGCGGTTCATTTTTATCCTTCGCATGTTGAACCGCATAAACAGCAGCTTCCTCTGGTGGAGTAAAGATGCCATTAAAGGACACATGCACCTTGCCATCAGCACCCTCTTGTAAATGCTGCTT
>NZ_JBHIRP010000059.1:0-1582 GCF_042197245.1 Bartonella sp. AA18HLJMS
AAAATAAGAAGGTATCAAGTTTATAAAATATAAAAAACATGGTCATGATATATTTGATGTATTGCAAAGCTCTTTAATACTTTGCAATACGTTGAATTCTATCGGGAATGGATTACTATGTTGTGTAGAGAATTTTGTTTCAAAACATTCTATTGGGAAGAGAGGTTATTTATCTCGATAAATTCTACGTGTATAGATATTAATATTTGATATTTCAATTTATATGTATAGAAAGTAATAAATTTGTTTGTTGCAAAAGACAGGTGTAACGAATAAAGCAAAGTTTAGTGTTTCTGAAAAAATGGGGACTTTATAAAATGTTTTGGTGAGAAAAACTGTTGTATGCGGGTACGTGGGGAAACATCAAGCTACTCTTCTCATACCTGAGGTTACATTCCTTATGACTTAAAATATGATAATCTATAGGTTCGAAGCTGTTATTTGATACGGAGTTATAATCAAAGTTCGAATTTTCTTCTGAAGAAGGGTGAAAATGGTTACGAAAAATTTATTCAGGATCATCAAAACATCAAATTGTTTTGAGGCTTTTGAAGCAATTAGAGTAGCGCTTTGATGATACTTTTTAGAAAATCGCAAGAGAAACTTGAAAAAGAAATCTTTTTAATGAAGCAAGGAAGGATTTTGGTCTGATATGCTCTGAATTATAAGTGCCGTGATGTCGTGTGCTATCGTGCGTGATAGCTTCATTTTAATCAGATCGTTTTGCGTTGCATATGTTCGTTTGTTCTATACGTGTTTGGGAGGGAATGAGCTTTTGAAAAGTGGCTGCTGCTTTTAGAGATTTTGATATTTTACCTCTAGAAGGCGTGTTTTCTAATCATGATCTTATCATTTTTGCATGTTGTCTCATGGGAAGTTATACAATAACCTTAAATCTTAAAAGGAAAATTCTATGAACGTGAAAAGAAAAATATTGAAAAAGGGCAGTTCTTTTGTTTCTGCTGTTCTTGCAATGGGGATGTTTGTGCAACAAGTTTCAGCGAAAACACCTGCCGATACGCTTGTGATGGCTTGGAATCTTGATACAATAAGTACATTTGATCCCGCACAAATCAATGACCGTTATGGTAATGAAGTTCTTGTTAATGTTTGTGATAATTTAGTCGTTTCTGCTACAGATGATGCGGCTAAAATGGTTCCTTCTTTAGCGAAGAGTTGGGATGTTTCAAGTGATGATCAGAGTACGGTGATTACTTTTCACTTGCGTGATGGTTTAAAGTTCAACGATGGTCGTCCTGCGAATGCTAATGATCTTATTTGGAGCATGAAGCGGGTTGTTCAATTGAAGATGGCTACTGCGGCGACATTTAATGAATATGGTATCACAGAACAAAACGTTGATGAGGCTTTTCAAGCACCGGATGACAAAACAGTGGTGATGAAATTTGATAAACCTTATCCAGCAGAGCTCATTCTTAGCCATTTTGCCACTAGTCGTACTCTTGCTTTGCTTGATCGTGAGACACTCATGAAACACGAAAAAAATGGTGATATGGGAAACCGGTATTTGGCAAGCCATTCTGCTTGCGTTGGTCCTTATCAGCTAGAGAGTTGGCGCCCT
>NZ_JBHIRP010000060.1:0-1518 GCF_042197245.1 Bartonella sp. AA18HLJMS
TCAGAAGGAATATGAGAATTGCATAAAATTGCAAAAACAGTTGTGACTATTACCAAAGAAACAGATGCGAATGTCAAAATACTTTGAATAAAGTAAGGATTTTTTTTAATTCCTAAAAAACATAAAAATATAAAAGTTATAATGCCAAACAAGGCTCTTAGCTGTTTATCTGTAAACATATTTATTTCCTGCGGTTTTCGATAATTTTTTGATCTCTTTATTGATCTCGTCTATAAGAGGTTCGTAATTGAGAACGCTTTTCGGAATAGCACCACCGTAAACCCAAGCTTTCACTTGCGCTTTGGTACTAAAATCCGCATTTTCTGGTGTGGTATAATACTGGCCGCCATCAAACTTTTCACATTCTCTTGTACCGTCTTCATATTTGTGGAGGTTGTAAAAATACTCCTCTGCTCCGTCCCCCCCAAGGAACATAACCAACAGCTGTTGCAACAAACTCTTTTTGCATTGGTTGTTTACGCTTTTTTAAGAACAGGTCTTTTAATATTCTCATGTTTTTAGTCCATAATTTACCAATTGGTCTATTTACCTAAAATTTGACCGTACAGAGCGTTTTGTGTTTTTAATTGTAGTAAAAAACTTCAAATCTCTTTGTACGGTGCCTTTTTGTCGGTTTAAACACATATCTAATCCCAAAATGATCAGCGCTTTTCACTAGTTTACTAACCTGCAATGTTTTTCACTGTTCCCCCAAGACCATTTAAATTCCTTCAAGCTTTTGCTTTTCAATCAACGTGAGTGGTCTTGAATTCTCTCTCATTGCCTTTTCTTTCAGCCTTTTTTCACGGGTGCTCAAAACAGTCTTGCGTACACTTTCGGCTTTTGAAAGAAGGGTGTTTTCTACTGTCTGGCAATAAGTTAAAAGCTCTCCACAAGTTGGCATAAATGTTTTTGATATCCCAATTGCTTAACCCGTTACGATATTTTCGACGCCCTTTTTCATAGCATATGACGAAATGCGGTCCAGCATCATGCCATAGGATAAAACGACGGCTTTGGCGTCTGTATTCGCAGGGACTCTCATGCTTGAGAGTAGGAAAGAAGTTTGCTCAATTTGCTTAACTGAAGCTTTCACAGAAAGCAACGCTTGTAGATGATTCAAGCATCTAAGGTTAGCGCCTCCTCCTGTTTCGTCAATGTATTCCCAGCTTTCAGCGTCAATGGATGCCCCGGACTGATCATTTCCATAATCTTCTCCAGATGAGAAATGATCTCTGAGTTCGTTGAAGCCTTCTGCAAACTGTTCTGTGAAAGTTTTATGAGTGAATTTTCCATAATGACCACCTAACCGTTTTTCCTGTTCTAATCTTGCTTTTTTCTTTGCTAGCATTCCGATAGGGCTTGTGACCCAATTGTACCAAGTCCTTTGCCAATAGCGTTTGTTTGCATTTTTATTTGGATTTGCTATCCAGTAATTTGTGAACCGTTCGAATTCTAACAGCGCCTCATCATGGGTTAGCCTTTATCGATTGCGTATTGCAAATTAGGTTCAAAATC
>NZ_JBHIRP010000061.1:0-1511 GCF_042197245.1 Bartonella sp. AA18HLJMS
AGTGCTCCAAGCTTCAAAGTTAAGATCGTCAAAGAAGATGGCAGTGCTGTTGAAGAGCAAAGTTATGATGATGTTGCCAAAGCGTTTGCTGGTGTAGGGGCTTCATTCACGAATATTCACAAAGAGCTTCAGAATGAGATTAATAAAGTTGTAGGAGATAGTCTTGTTAAGCAGGATGATGCTACGAAGGTAATCAAGATAGGTGATGAAAAAGAGGGTAGTGCAATCACAATTTCAAACATGAATGGTGATGCACGTAGTCTCTCTGGCGTGAAAGCTGGAACACTTTCTGAAGGCTCGACGGAAGCAGTGAATGGTTCTCAGCTTTATTCCTTGAATCAGACGCTGGCGATGTATTTAGGAGGAGGAGCTAGCTATGAAGGTGGCGAATGGAGTGCTCCAAGTTTCAAAGTTAAGATCGTCAAAGAAGATGGTAGTGCCGTTGAAGAGCAGAGCTATGATGATGTTGCGTCTGCCTTTGCTGGTGTTGGTGATTCATTCACGAATATTCATAAAGAGCTTCAGAATGAGATTAATAAAGTTGTAGGAGATAGTCTTGTTAAGCAGGATGATGCTACGAAGGTAATCAAGATAGGTGGTGAAAAAGAGGGTAGTGCAATCACAATTGCAAACATGAATGGTGATACACGTAGTCTCTCTGGCGTGAAAGCTGGAACACTTTCTGAAGGCTCGACGGAAGCGGTGAATGGTTCTCAGCTTTATTCCTTGCATCAGACGCTAGCGATGTATTTAGGAGGGGGAGCTAGCTATGAAGGTGGCGAATGGAGGGCTCCGGAATTCAAGGTTGCGCAATTCAATTCTGATGGTAGTTCGTCAGAAAAGCAGATCTATCATGATGTAGCAGGAGCTTTTGATGGTGTCAGTGACGGTATGACGAGTATCAACGAGCGTATTCATGATGTTGAGAAGAATGTGGCGAGCAATGGTTTGAATTGGAATGAAAAAGAAGGTGCGTATGATGCGAAGCATGATGGTAAGTCGAGTAAGATTACGAATGTATTGGATGGTAAGATAGAAGAAGGCTCGCAAGAAGTTGTTAATGGTGGTCAGCTTTGGAGCACGAATGAGAGGGTAAAAGAGGTTGAAGACAAAGTAGATACGATAGATCAACATGTGAAAGATATTGAAGTAGCTGTAACAGATGGCGTTGTTAACTATGATAAAGATAGTGATGGGAAAAAGACCAATAGTATTACGTTAGTAGGAGGCAATGACAGCGAACCTGTTATGATAGACAATGTAGCGGCAGGCAAGATTGAAACAGGTTCTCAGCAAGCTGTTAATGGTGGTCAGTTACATGATTATACTGAAGAGCAGATGAAGATAGTTCTTGAAGATGCCAATAAGTATACGGATGAGAAAGTTAGTGGTCTTGTCAATGATGGTGTAAACGAGTCGAAATCCTATACGGATATGAAGTTTGAGACATTGAATTATGCTATTCAGGATGTTCGGAAAGAAGCAAGACAAGCTGCTGCTATTGGTCTAGC
>NZ_JBHIRP010000062.1:0-1504 GCF_042197245.1 Bartonella sp. AA18HLJMS
GGTGCTCAATGGCTTTATCGTTATACCATTCACGGTCGGCGCCGTGAAATGGGCTTGGGCGCCTTAAGACATGTCTCTTTAAAAAAAGCCCGTGAATTGGCAAACCAATGGCGTGCTGTTTTACATGAGGGTCGTGACCCCATTAAAGAACGCGATAAACAAAAGCGTGAGGCAATGCGTAATCTTCATTATTTAAAAAACATTGCTTTAGATGCTTTTGAAAGCCGTAAAGCTGAATTAAAAAGAGATGGTAAAGCTTGTGATTGGTTTTTACCATTACGCCTTCATATTCTCCCTAAATTGGGCTGTCTGCCCGTTTCAGAGATTACACAAACAGAAATACGCAATACCCTTGCTCCTATCTGGCATACAAAAGCTGCAACAGCAGAGAAAGCACTAAATCGTCTTAATCTTTGTCTCAAACATGCGGCTGCATTAGGGTTAGATGTTGATTTACAAGCAACAGAAAAAGCACACGCGCTCTTAGGTAAACAACGTCATAAAACCACTAATAGACCTGCAATGGATTGGAAAGATGTTCCCGCCTTTTATCAGTTACTCTGTAAAACACAAAACATAACACAACTGGCTTTGCGCTTGCTTATCCTGACAGGCGTTCGTACCAACCCTTTGCGTCATATTCGTGAAGATCAGATTGAAGATGATGTATGGACTATTCCTGCTGAGAATATGAAAGGTTTGCGTGACGCTACAACAGAATTTCGCGTACCTCTATCATCTGAAGCGCTAAAAGTGATTAAACAAGCCCGTTGTATTTCCAAAAGTAATTTCATTCTGTCTTTTTCCGGTCGTGCTCCCCTTGCTGAGAATTGTATGGCAAAATATATGAGAGACAATAAACTTGAAGCCTGCCCGCATGGTTTTCGTTCTAGTTTACGCAATTGGCTCGCTGAAACAACCGATGCTCCCTATGAGGTTGCTGAAACTATTCTAAGTCATACAGTTGGCGGCAAAGTAGAGCGTGCCTATCGTCGCACTGACTATCTAGAACAGCGCCGTGTCTATATGGATAAATGGGCGGCATATGTCACTGGTCAATCTTAAGATATGGGGTGCATAACCCCATGATCTGTGGATAACTTTAGCTCTCTTTTCTCTCTCATTCTTTCTCAATAAGAGTCATAAATTATCACATAAAAAATTGTATGATAAAATATTGTTTTCTATAAATAAAACATCTTTCTAAATGAACCAAAATGTGGTTAATAAATGGTTATGATGTGTTACCATTTTTTGATAGAAAGGATTTTAGTATGACAGAAAATGATATTCTTTTAACAGACCGTGAAAGTGCAAAATTGCTTCATATGAGTGTCTCAACTTTCCGCCGTCATGTTACCAATGGCTCTCTCCCAAAACCTTTAAAATTTGGCTTTTTATCCCGTTGGTTACAATCGGATCTCTTAAATGTCATCGAGCAAGCAAAACAGCAACGTCAAAGTGACGCGGCATAAAAAAACCTTGTCACGTAAGGACGGACAAG
>NZ_JBHIRP010000063.1:0-1425 GCF_042197245.1 Bartonella sp. AA18HLJMS
AGTTCGACAGGAGCATCAAAGGCTGTATTGGCAACTTCATTGCCAAGATTAATCAAAGAGCGTCGGATAAACAGATCGTAAATGACGCGTCCATAATCTTCAGTGTTAATAATAGTGACTGCCTCTGTGGCTAAGCGAACAACATACTGGTATACAGTAATATCTCCAACTTTTTCTTCCATTTGGATATAGGGCTTGATTGTAATGGGGTTTGCAAGATGACCCTTTTGAATAATTTGTAAGACAATCTCAAAGATCTTTTGATGTAGCCTTTCAAAAAAATGTTCTGCTTTGAGAAAGTCTGAAACGCGATCGAGTGCATTATTATTAATCAGGATTGCTCCAAGCAATGCCTGTTCAGCTTCAATATTATGGGGAAGTTGACGAAAAGAAGAAGCAAAATTATCTCTTGGATTTTCTGTTTTTAGCATGTTCAGTGTTCTCATTGCTTTCTTTTCCCTTGTTTGGTGCCTCGAGTGTGATTTCTGTTGTGTATCCGCTTTGTTTTTCATAGCGGTGGGTGACGGTTGCAGCTTTCCATGGTCCATTGATTTGCCCACGAAACCCTTGAAGGATGAGAGGTTGATCCGCCATAATTTCAGGGCGTCCCTCAAGGGTCAAAGAACCACTGCCCACAGCACGACACAACCTGTCCGACTCGGAAGCAGCAGCAGCTCGTGCTTCCTCCTCACAAGTGTAACAAGTCCGTAAACGCCGCACGGGACCGCTAAACCCTGTCTGATGCTTGACTTGGCATTGCTGCCCTTTTGAGCGATCAAAATAAGAAGCTTCAATGATGCCGTATTGCGTGCGTGGCTCTAATGTGAATTCCCAGTTAGAACAGTCGTGCTTATGAAGTTCAAGGGCTGGTAAATTATCCCCGCTTAAAAATAAAAACTTATTGTCCTTGATCAAAAAACGTGCCCGCATGCGATCGGCAAGGCGGGTTAAAAAATCAACAGCCGATTGATCTGTACGAATCACATAAGGCAAAGTTTGTTGAGTGAACTGAGGACTGACCTTTGCTTGATAGCCATGGCGTTTGGCGAGTGTCTCAACAATCTCACCAACAGTTTTGTGGTCAAAATGTTCACTCACCTGTTCTTTGAGCTCTTTACGCATGGAGGCGCTTTTACCGCAAAGCCGCAAAATCTCTCCATCGCTGCCTCCAATACTCACAACCGATTCGACAACAAAACACCCCATAAATGCACTGATGCTGTTCTCATAACCAAAGATCACCTGTAGCGCACTGTTGCTTGAGGGAACCTCTAAATCATTGCCACTATCGTCAAACTCTGCTTCAAATATATCGGCTTCATTACCGGTATGGTCCGTAATGGTTGCCGTTAAAAGACGCTGATAAAAAACCTCATGAACAAGCTTATCCCCCACCCTCACCTCAATAAAAGGATGCGTGCGCAT
>NZ_JBHIRP010000064.1:0-1214 GCF_042197245.1 Bartonella sp. AA18HLJMS
GAATGCGAAATGCCAAAATTGGCGACGCTATATTGACGGCTGCCCACTTCAATCTTATTGCCAAGAAGGTAATTGTTGGTTCTTTTATAAGAAAGACCCAAATTCAAGGTTGTAAGGGAAACACTATCACGGTAAAGAACCCTGCTTGTACTGGCGTGCAACTCACTGGAATCCCCCGTCGTCTCAATATCGGTAAAATTGCCAGGGATTATGCTTTGGTAATTATAAACAGTGCCATTCAATCCAAAGGTCCAATAACCATATGGAATACTCACACTCGCTGAAATGTTATTGCTATGTCCTTCTTGCTTGCTCCCACCCCAATAATCGGGCTCACTGCGTTGATAGTTAAAATCCCACGCATCATTCATCCCTAAAATATTTTCTACCCTCAAGCCCGCACTATAACGCGCATAACCCGTGGAAGATTGTCCCATATTGTCATGAGAAACAGTAACCTTGAACGTTTTATCGGGATGATTGTTAATATTGACAATGGTGCTCCCTTCTTCACGCCCTGGAAGAAGTTCGCTTTGAGCGTGTGCTGAACTCAAACGGTTGATCTGATCAAGCCCCTGTTCAATATCGCGCATGTTCAGAACATGACCTTGAAGCCCAGGAAAAGCACTCCATACAACATTATTATAACGAGATGCCGGTGAACCATTATAGTAAATCTCTGAAAGCTTGCCCTCAATGACAACAAATTTGAGCGTCTTGCTGTTTTTGATATCTTGATCAGGAATGTAAAAACGCGCCGTTACATAGCCTTGATCCAAATAAACTTTGGTTAACTTCTTGATTAAGAGCTGAATATCGACAAGACCGATACATCTTCCAACATAAGGCTCTGTTACGGCTGATATAGAGCGCTTTTTGACATGATGCACTCCCTCAACAACAACAGCATGAATTGGAAAACATTGCTTCCCACCCAAAAGCGTTTCTGGATTTTGCTCTGAAGGCGTCTTTATCCTTTTAGGCGTTAAAGACCGTAATTTCTCAATTCTTTCTAATTGCTGCTTTTCTGAATACCTACGAGAAAAATTATCTGTTGGGGAATGAAAAATAGCTGAGGAGCGCGCATAAACATTTACACCTGTAAACAAGCCAAAGAAAACAAAAATGGCACGAAAAATTCTCAAAAGAGAACTTTGGCGTAAAAATACACAAAACAATACAGATTGCCCCCGCTTTGCACTATTCATGAAGCA
>NZ_JBHIRP010000065.1:0-1179 GCF_042197245.1 Bartonella sp. AA18HLJMS
CGTACAAAGGGATCAATCAAATAACAAAAGCGTGAGGAAAAATCTGCACGATAGGCAAGACTTTCTTGCGTGTTTTTCCCCCCCGTATCAAAAACGGCAATCGCTTGTAGCTTTTCTGCAACCTGTTCCAAAGCATCTGCCACGGGGTTTTTGCCATTGTCAATCCGCCCTGCACTATAAGCCGGTGCCAGTAAAATCCCAGGTTCCACACCCAAATGCCCCCGCGCATGCGCTAAGGCATGCACACCGGTCAAGTGAGTATTGGATCCCACCATTTCGGTTTGTGTCTCAGCAATGGTTGATTTTTCTTCCACACGCACAAGGATAATTTGTGCCTCAATCCCCTGTGCGCACACAGCATTTATGACATCAAGAGCCGTGCCTCTTGCCCCAAGCTTTTGGATTTTTTCTGTCTCATGGGTGAAGACCAACACAGGCTCGTCGAGGGGAAAAACTTGGTTGTCAGCATCAGGGGCTGTAACAACCGCCCCAATGGCGGTCTGATCAAATGTTGCTAAAGGACGGGAATCCTCACCAGCCTCTACAATGCGAATCCCATGATTAAATTCTATTGCCATCTTGCTCTCCAAATCAATGAAGAGACTATAACAAGCATCACCATGCTCCATAAGACTGACACTGTCAGTCAAAAAGCTCTTTAAAGGGCTTTGAAAGAGCAATAAAAGGACTTAAAAACATATAAGCCTGCTCATACAAAAGCTATCCATTTGACTTGCGCTATTTTTGGTTTTGTATTTAATCTTTCCATAACCTTATAAGAACAGCGCCATCAGCTCCAGCGCCGCTTGGAGAGGAATCTCCATGAGAGCCAGCACCTCCGCCCCCAAAACCACGCCCTGCTTTTCCCGAACTATAGGAACCTTTGCCGACTCCTCCAGAGCCACCACGTGATGTATCACCTCCAGCATCGCCTCCATTACCGCTTGTTTTACTCGTAATTCCATTCGTTCCAGCATAACCATTTCCGCCTTTGGCAATTCCTAGATGTTCATCCGTTGCTAAACCAAAGTTTCCACCTGTTCCTCCAGCACCGCCATCGCCTGAATAGTAGGTAGTCGTACCACCACCAAATCCCGTGTGAGATTGATAGGCAGAAGCACCCCCACCACCATGTCCTCCTGTCGCCGTAATAAAATTCTTTCCAACAGCTGTTGTTCC
>NZ_JBHIRP010000066.1:0-1146 GCF_042197245.1 Bartonella sp. AA18HLJMS
AACAAGCATTATTTATTCAATGATCTTAGAGACGATACCGGCACCAACAGTACGACCACCTTCACGAATAGCAAAACGAAGTTTCTCTTCCATCGCTATCGGAACGATCAACGAAACATCCATCGCAACATTGTCACCTGGCATAACCATTTCCGTTCCTTCTGGAAGCGTAACAATACCTGTAACATCCGTCGTACGGAAGTAAAACTGAGGACGATAATTCGTGAAAAATGGGGTATGACGTCCACCTTCATCCTTTGTCAAAATGTAAGCTTCTGCTTTAAACCGTGTATGAGGTGTAACGGATCCTGGCTTTGCCAATACTTGACCACGCTCAATCCCTTCACGGTCAACACCACGTAGCAGAGCCCCTATATTATCACCCGCTTGACCTTGATCCAAAAGCTTGCGGAACATTTCAACGCCTGTAACCGTCGTCTTAGACGTTGGACGAATACCGATAATCTCGATTTCCTCTCCAACTTTAATAACACCACGCTCAACACGACCCGTAACAACAGTTCCACGACCCGAAATCGAAAAAACATCTTCTATCGGCATCAAAAATGGTTGATCAACAGGACGTTCAGGGGTTGGGATATAATTATCAACTTCACTCATTAAAAGACGAACAGCATCTTCACCAATGCTTTTATCCTTATCCTCAAGAGCTGCCAACGCAGAACCCTTAACAATTGGTATATCATCGCCTGGGAAATCATATTTGGATAAAAGTTCCCGAACCTCAAGCTCTACAAGCTCCAAAAGTTCTGCATCATCAACCTGATCAACTTTATTAAGAAAAACAACAATTGCTGGAACACCAACCTGACGTGCAAGCAAAATATGCTCACGTGTCTGAGGCATTGGACCATCAGCTGCTGAAACAACCAAAATAGCACCATCCATCTGTGCTGCCCCTGTGATCATGTTTTTCACATAATCAGCATGTCCTGGACAATCAACGTGCGCATAGTGACGATTTTCCGTTTCATACTCAACGTGTGCTGTAGAAATAGTAATTCCACGTGCCCGTTCCTCTGGCGCAGCGTCAATTTGGTCATAAGCTTTAAATTCACCAAAATATTTCGTAATCGCTGCTGTCAACGAGGTCTTCCCATGATCAACGTGACCAATCGTACCAAT
>NZ_JBHIRP010000067.1:0-1105 GCF_042197245.1 Bartonella sp. AA18HLJMS
GAAATAATGGCGCCTACCAGACTTCCTAAAAAGCCCCACCACCCCATATTGGAGGCTGTTTTTGTGGCTTTAGTCGCAGTGTTTTTTGCTCCCTTGATCGTATCCTCAAGATTGTCTGAAAGTGTTTCTGCCCGTTCTTCAAGGACTTTGATGGCTTTTTCGGTCTTTTCTTCTGCGCTTTGATAGAGTTGAACAGCATGGTTGGCTGCTGTTTGTGCATCCGAACGGGACATGCCATCTTTTATGAGCGCGTTGATGATATCACTTCGATCAAATTTTGTCGTGAGATCTTCTACACGATCAGACAGGCGTTCACCAAGATTTTTTAAAGTGGTGCGATAGTAAGAAGGATCATTTTTGAAAGCTGTTATCGCAGAACCAATATCATTGAGTGCAGCTTGATAGGTTTGTTTTAAGCGATCAGGGTTGAGAGCAGGAATGTCGCTTTTATTGAGAAGGGTGCGCAATTCACTCGAAAGTTGGTCAAAATTGATGCTATTGTCACTATTTTTTGCAAAAAACTGTTCAAGACTTTCGCTGTTTAAGTTTGCAAGTATAGGGGAAATATTGTTTTTTAGGCTGTCTACGGTTTGTTGGACCATGGAGCTGTTTTCGAGAGCCGTTTTAGCTCCTATCTTTGCTGTACTAGAAACCACGTGGATGGCTTGGAGGGTCATCAGCAATGTTATGAGAGCCCAGGTGAGAAAGCCATGAAGCGTCCCTGAGGTTTCAGCAAAACGTCCAGCTACAAAGCCTCCCAAGGCTAGGCTAATCAGTGTAACGATAACAGAACCCACGCCAAAGGAGAGGAAAGAGCCTTCAAATGGGGTTGAAGAAGTGAAATCCATTTGGCTTAAGCCTAAAGCGGCGACCAGAAAAGAGAGGCAGATTGAGGTGGCAAGAGCCGTCACCAGTCCCGCAAAGATTGCGGACCATGAAATGGGTGTGTGAAAGAGTGAATACTTTTCTTCTAGAGACGTTTCTCCTAGAAAATTCGTCTCAAATGGTGTGTTTTCAGGAATGCGAGTTTCCATGTTTTATCTCCTTGAATATGCTGGAGATACAATGCCTTTTTGCTAATTATGTTCCAAAAGGGATATAGAGC
>NZ_JBHIRP010000068.1:0-1085 GCF_042197245.1 Bartonella sp. AA18HLJMS
GATCTGTTTATCCGACGCTCTTTGATTAATCTTGGCAATGAAGTTGCCAATACAGCCTTTGATGCTCCTGTCGAACTTACACCTTCCCAACAAATTGAAACAATTGAAAATCAGTTATTTGAGCTCGCCGAAAAAGGAAAATATGGGGGTGGGTTTGAAAACTTTGATACAGCCATTGCAAAAGCACTTAACATGGCAAGCGCTGCGAAAAAGCGTTCCTCACAGCTTTCAGGGATAGCTACCCATATCAAAACCCTTGATGAAAAAATGGGGGGGCTACAGCCATCCGATTTGATTATCATAGCTGGACGCCCTGGAATGGGGAAAACCTCTCTGGCGACCAATATTGCTTTTAATATTGCCAATGCTTGCAAGCGTCATGATAACAGCCAAACCAATGAAGGGGGTATTGTAGGTTTCTTCTCACTTGAAATGTCAACTGAACAGCTTGCAACTCGTATTATCTCAGAACAAATAAAGGTTTCTTCTTCTGATATGCGTCGTGGTAATATCTCAGAAGAGCAATTTACCAACATCATTTACGCAATGCGTTCCTTACAAACAATCCCTCTTTATATTGATCAAACGGGGGGTGTATCCCTTGCACAATTGGCCGCCCGTGCAAGGCGTCTTAAACGACAACATGGTTTAGATGTCTTGATTATCGATTATATCCAACTCATGACAAGCGGTTCAAAGCGTTCATTAGAAAACCGCGTTCAAGAAATTACAGCCATTACCACCGGATTAAAAGCACTTGCAAAAGAACTCAATATTCCCATCATTGCTTTGTCACAACTTTCACGTCAAGTTGAAAACCGAACCGATAAACGTCCACAACTCTCCGATTTACGTGAATCTGGTTCAATCGAGCAAGATGCCGACATTGTTCTGTTCGTTTATCGTGAAGAATATTATCTCAAAAATGAAGAACCCAAAGAAAGCACTGCTGAGTATAGCAAGTGGCAAGAGGCAATGGAGCAAGCCAAGGGTAAAGCCGAGGTTATTATAGCAAAACAACGCCATGGTCCGACAGGAATCGTTCCCCTTGCCTTTCAATCCGATTTTACACGCTTTAGTGATTT
>NZ_JBHIRP010000069.1:0-1036 GCF_042197245.1 Bartonella sp. AA18HLJMS
TGTCACTTATCAGCATAGATTTAAGAAAATTGGTTTTTCTGGAACGAGTTTCTCTGCTGGATTGCGCCACCTTTTTTGAAGAGCTGCAATATGTGTTTTTAGTTAAAAGGCAGAAGATTTTCTGCTTTTTAATGTATTAAAATTTATTTTGCTTCATCAATATGGTTATTTTTTTGATATAAAAGATTACAATAGATGCTTTCTTTTATGCGATGAGAAATTTTTCTAAAATTTTTGATGTTAAGATATGAGGACAGATTTCATTGTGAATGTGAAAAGTTTGAATGCTGAATGCTTTCGGCATAATCTTTCAAAAGAGACGATATAGGTGGTTGTTTTTGTCCATTTCTTTATTCATTTTTATAGATCATAAGTTTAGTCTTTATGAGTTTTATGCATTTTTTTGAATTTTGTTTTAGAACTTTATTTACGTTTATATCATTTCATACGCATATTATTTGTTTCCTTTTTTAGGATGTTTACTTAAGAATTTTGGATAAATACTTGTTTTTAGAATAAACAGAGGGAGTTTGAGGTCAAATTATAATAAAAGTAAAGTATGCTTTATCGTGTTGTTATGGTTGTTGTTTTGTAAATGATAGGTGGCAGAGAAATTTCGATAAGATACAGGATATTATTTTCATTGCGGTCATGCGCGGATATCATCATTCTTTTTTCAGCATTCAATATTTGCGCAGATTTTAGCACTTGAGAATATTCATAAGAAGCAATTCACCTTTTTTCAAAAGTCCTTCTTTGCATGCCAGCTTCGTTTGTGATAGACAAGGGGTTAATTGATTAAATATAAACAGGTTTGAAATGAAAGAAATTTATAATATTCAGTTTTTATTCAATATGTAAAATGATGAATGAGCATTCTGAATTATTGCATGAAATTTTCCTAAATCAATATCGCGCGCCTGATTAAACTGAAGATGCTGATAAACAACCTGAATCTACGGATCAAAAACAACACCTTTATACCCTGTTGCAAACGTTCTACCGCTCGTTAAAGAACCGCTAAACTGTTTACCCT
>NZ_JBHIRP010000070.1:0-1031 GCF_042197245.1 Bartonella sp. AA18HLJMS
CCAAAAGAGGCAGCAAATGCACTTCCTGAGATAGCAATCCCCCGTAAAGCCCCGACCAACAAGGTCATGGGGCGTAAGAGTCGGAGTGAACTTGCCCCAAGACCCGCGGTTAGCAAGCCCAGGGAGCGCCCTGCGGCTGCTAAGCCCCGCCAGCTTGCAGCAACACCACGACTGAGTACTCTAAGCTTGATAAAAGAGCCCATCAATTGAAGAAGCCCAAGACGTGTGCCAGCCATGGTAAAGCGCAACACGCGCAGAGCAATATTAAAAGCCATCAGAGCGGCAATGGTTTTGATGATGGCGCTTGTTAAAGTTGGGTGCGCATTCGCCCACGCCATAAGCCCATTGGTAAAATTGCCAACACTTTCCATCAAACTGTTGAGGGGGGGCAGAAGCACTTCACCAATGCTAATCCCCAAAGCCACAATACGGTTTTGTAAGAGTTCAAATTGCCGCATGGCACCGGTTGCTTGTTTGTCTGCTTCTTGCTCTACAGAGCCTTTAAAGACTTGTGGATCTTTCACATACTCTAAAGCTTGCCCTAACAATTCGGGATTGCCCACCAATTTGGCAAAATCACCAGTAAAATCGCGCCCAGCAATGGCAATCAGCGAGCGCATCCCCTGTTCGGATTTACCCAACACATTAAAAAAGCGCACCAAAGTGCCGGTAGCATCTTTGTCCAGATCTTGCATGAACTTTTCGCGAGAAAGCCCGATATTGGCAAAAGCATCTTCAATATGCTTGCCTCCTGCCTGAATACGGGCACTCATGGCATTAAAACCACGCGCGGCACTCTCTGGAACAATACCAGCAGAAATCATCGCCGTACCAAATGCTGCAGTTTCGCGCGCGGTGAGCTTAAACATGGTTGCCGCACCGGTGGCACGATTGGTAAAATCAGACACTTCACTGGCTTTTGCCGCCATGTGGTTCGAGAGATGATTGATAGCATCGCCTAGATCTTCAATGCCTGCCTGATTAAGCTTAAAGACATTGCGCAATTTGGCAAAGCGCTCCCCAATCTGATC
>NZ_JBHIRP010000071.1:0-1015 GCF_042197245.1 Bartonella sp. AA18HLJMS
CTAAAGGCTCAAGTGATGCCGTAGCGGGTAACCAGCTGTATGCTCTAGGGAGCGATGTTGCGAAGTCTTTAGGTGGTAAAGCTAAGTATGAGAATGGAACTTGGAGTGCGCCTACATTCACGGTTAAGAGCGTGAAAGAAGATGGCACAACAGAAGATAAAGAGTATCATGATGTAGCAACAGCGTTTGCTGGTGTAGGAACTTCTTTCGCGAATGTGAATAATTCTATCACGAATATTAAGGATGAAATTAGCAAAGATATTGCTGAAGCAAAGAGTGATTCCTTGAATTGGAGTGATACTGCACATGCCTTTGTAGCGACGCATGGAGAGAAAGATAGCAAAAGCAATAGCAAGCTTACATCTCTTTTAGATGGCGTCATTAAGGATGGTTCCACGGATGCAGTAACGGGTAATCAGCTTCATGGGTTAGGTGATAAAGTTGCACAATCTTTGGGTGGAGGAGCTAAGTATGAAAATGGCGCTTGGACAGCTCCTACATTTACGGTTAAAAAATTTGCATCTGATGGCAGTGTTGCTGACTCGAGTTATAACGATGTCGCATCTGCTTTTGCCGGTGTTGGTGTTTCATTCGAGAATGTTAAAGATAAATTTAATAATATTAAGGATGAAATTAGCAAAGAGATTGAAAAGGACATTACGGCTGCTAAAAATGATGCTTTGTTGTGGGATAAGTCTAAAGGTGCGTTTGTAGCAACGCATGGAGACAGTAAAGAGAACAGCAAGATAACGTCTCTTAAAAATGGCGACATTAGTAGAACGTCAACGGATGCTGTAGCGGGTAACCAGCTATATGCTCTAGGTGATAAAGTTGCACAATCTTTGGGTGGAGGAGCTAAGTATGAGAATGGCACATGGACAGCTCCGACTTACGAGATCTCTAATATTTCTGCAGATGGTGATGTGGGAAAGACGAGCTTCAATGATGTTGGTAGTGCCTTTGCGGGTCTTGATACGAGTGTCAAGAATGTGAACACTCATCTGTCTAATGAGGT
>NZ_JBHIRP010000072.1:0-996 GCF_042197245.1 Bartonella sp. AA18HLJMS
TGAAGTTCTAAAAATGCTAACCGCATGTTTTCACAATTTTTTGAAGTTCCTGCAAATCCACATTTCGCATCCCACTCTAGGCGTAATTTTTCATCTTTTTTAAATTCTGCAACGCTATAGGTTTTTTCACATCCAGCAGCGATAAGCCCTGTGCAAAGCAGCAATGTTGTTATGAGAACTTTATTCATTATTTATTGTCCTGTTGTTGTTTAGCGCGCTCTTCTGCTTCTCGTTCTTCTCGCCTTTTATTTATTTTCTCTAGAGCTTTATTATAATTTTCTAACGCTCTCTTAGAATGTTCTTCATCAAGTTCCTTCGCGGCTTGTCGCACATTTTGACAATTTTTCGAATTATCAGAAGCTCCACACTTCCATTGAAACTCTCTTATTAAGCTTTCATTTTTTTTAAATTCTGCGACGCTATAGGTTTTTTCACATCCAGCTGTGATGAGCCCAGTGCAAAGTAGCAATGTTGTTATGAGAACTTTATTCATGATTAATGGGTGTCCTGTTGTTTTTCGGACTCTTTTTGTTCTTGATTATCTTCAAGAAGTTCATTTGCAAGGTTATGGTAATATTCCTTTTGAAGTTCAAGTTGTGCTAATCTTAGGTTTTCACAATTTTTGGCAGTTCCTGCGAATCCACATTTAGCATTCCACTCTTCCATCAATTTTTTATCTTTTTTAAATTCTGCGACGCTATAAGTTTTTTCACAACCAGCTGTGATGAGCCCTGTGCAAAGTAGCAATGTTGTTATGAGAACTTTATTCATGATTAATGACTGTCCTGTTGTTGTTTAGCGCGCTCTTCTGCTTCTTGTTCGGCTTGTTCTTTTGCTTTTTGTTCAGCTCGGAATTTTTCATTCTCAGCTCTCATTTTTTCAATCCAAGCTTTTTGTTTCGCCATAAATTCTTCATCTCTTTTGCGATTTTCTTCTTCAACTTTTGCCTGACGTTCTTTCTCAAGTTCAGCGCCTGCTACTCTTAGGTTTTCACAA
>NZ_JBHIRP010000073.1:0-922 GCF_042197245.1 Bartonella sp. AA18HLJMS
AAAATTATATCTACATACAAGGTCATATGTTAGACCCCATTAGTACAGTGATTGGTTACAATTGGCCTACGGCTTATGGGGTACGTTCCAAACCATATGATTCATTACATCCGTTAATTCTACCCCTCAGAGAGATGGGGGGAGCGATCATCGGCTATAATCCTAGTACCCATAATTGTTATGCTGATGCAAGTGCTAAGTGTAAAAATGATTACGGTTCATTTGATTTTATAAAATTTTATTCCACGAGAACAGGGAACAAAAAATGAAAATACGATTTAACTTATTGAGCCTGCTCATTCTATTAAGTATTACTGGATGTGATATGGACAAATCTCCTCCAGGGGAAGTATATGGGTGGATCAAGCCAGGAGCAGACTTTACCGAGGTAGGAAAAGCATTGCTAGAATGTGGCATGCCACACCTTAATTATCTTGAGGCTGAAAATCAAAAGCTCAGCAATAATGATAATGCAACAATTTATGCTTGTATGATTCAAGCAGGATTCCGTGACAGATATGGCGGTCCATCTTGGTGTGTGAATCATTGGAGGGAAAACCTTCCGATTTGTCGACCAGGCGCGGTCATTCCGAAACGAAGTGTTGAAAAGCGCTTAAACAGCCCTTTTTGTAAAAAATATAAAAATGCGGATGAATGCCAATCTTAAGTGATGATCAACAATCCGCCATCCTTGCCTTTGCTTGGAATGGCGCGATTGTTTCCTCACTTTCCATTATTTAACGGATGAAGAAAAGCAGCATTTACAAGCTGGTTTTGATGGCAAGGTGCATGTGTCCCTCAATGGCATTTTTACCCCACCCTATGAGGCGGCTGTTTATGCGGTTCAACATGCGGAGAATAAAAATGAACCGCTTTATTTTGTTGTGTTCCCAGAAGCTGATTCTGCTATCTCAGAACTTCT
>NZ_JBHIRP010000074.1:0-919 GCF_042197245.1 Bartonella sp. AA18HLJMS
TACCCATTGTTTTATTGTTTGAAGCACTCTTTATAGCCACAGCTGCAATCGCCAACCAATTTTGGGTTTATATTGCCCTTTCTTTCGCACTAGGTTGTGCTGGTTCACTCTTTTGGTCTGCTATCCTCGTTTCCGTCCCAGAATTTGCAACCAATGATCAGCAATTAGACCGTATCAACCGCATTATCCAAACAGTTCGTAATCTTGGCTATATTGCCGGACCATTGTTAGGGGGCGTGTTGTATGGAATATCAAACGGGCAAAAAGGATTGTTTGTGTTGTCAATCATGGTTCTTTTTGCTACCTTTATCACTCTCTTCTGTTTTAAAAGTTTTAAAATTCATACACAAACGACAAACACAACGCAAAACAGCAAAAAAGGGCTAGATTTAACGGGTCTCTTGCGTAAAAAAAATGTTGTCTATGCTCTTTCTCCCCTCATCATTACCATCATCCTCACCTCTGCTCTCAACGTCTTATCGATTGTCCGCATCCGCACTGAGCTGTACTTCAGTGCAGAAACCTATGGGGTAATCACAAGCATGTTAAGTCTTGGCCTCGTGGTTGGTCCACTCTGTTTCTCCAGCCTTTTTCATCGCTTTGGTAATGCCGCTGGAGCATCACTTGCCGCTGCAATCATTGGTTTTGCAATTTTCTGCTTTTCCTTAACACATATTGTATGGTTAATGATGCTGTCATTTTTCATCCTTGGGGGTGCTAACGGCGTGCAAAATGCTCTGATGGCAAGTTTTATGATGAAAGCCATTCAGAAAGAACACCGAAACAACCAAATGCCTGCCTATATCTTTATCATACAAACAGCGGTGTGCCTTGGCTTTCTAGGAGCCGGTTTTGTAAAAGTGCATCACACCCAAAGCACACTGTTTATCATTGGCATCGCCACAATGATCACAGGCAT
>NZ_JBHIRP010000075.1:0-906 GCF_042197245.1 Bartonella sp. AA18HLJMS
GTAAAGTGTATAGTTTACGATAATTTATCTTTTCTTAATTTCATTTTTTAATTTATGAAAATAGCTCAATTTCAGTGTGAATATTTTTTACTTTAGGATTGGATATCCTTGTTATTTTGTCATATGGATATTAAGGGCGTCTGTTACGGGAACCATTGCTTTTTATCTCAGCTAGTTTTTATGTCTCCATAGATGTCCGAATGTAATGCCTTTTGCGAGAGAATTGGCCATGCTTGATAGTTTGAGTAACAGCATGATGGATATAATGGACAAGATGAGAGCTCCTCCAAACATGAAGCTTACATTCTGGTCGTAGTCGAGTTTCATATCGCTCAAATAGTTTGCAAAGATATTCATCATCAGATTAAATACAGTTGTTAAGAGTAGAAAGAGGATTATATAATTCACGACTTGTACAATCCATTGCTCAAAAAAGCGATAAGTTGGTTGCCAGAGTAGAGCAATAATGAAGATTGGTCCCAATCCTACGAGAAGTGTAATAGCGATTTTTGTCAGAAGGACGAGACCCCCACCGATTGCTACGACGAGGCTTGTTGCTAGCAAGATGAGGATTCCTAAGAGACTGTAAAGCAAACCATTGGACTCGAAGAAGACGGTTTCTTGGAAAAGACGTCCTGCATATTGAAATCCTTTGGTTGCTGCTTTGTCCAGTAAATTCATTAATTGTGTATCATTGAGTGGATTTGTTATGAGCGCTTTTGATAACTCATAGGGCATTTGTGTGATCAAAATGGCAATTTCACTCTGATAAAGTCCTGTGGTAAGAGCTATTGAAGTAATAATACTTATCCGTAGGAAACGATTTACAAATCCGGAGAGAGGCATATCTATAGCGCCACGGATGATGAGCCATCCGTAGATGATGAAAGCGATTGTGATTCCAAT
>NZ_JBHIRP010000076.1:0-898 GCF_042197245.1 Bartonella sp. AA18HLJMS
GTAATATAACAAATGGCTCTTTTGATAATGTTGGTAGTGCATTTACTGGTCTTGATGAGAATATCAAAAATGTGAATACACGGATTAAGGAAGTCTCAGAAGGAGTTGCACAAGATTCTTTATCATGGAGCGAGGGTGAAAAATCCTTTGTAGCCTTGCATGGAGGAAAAGACGGTGCAAAGACAAATAGCAAGATTAAGTTCCTTGCGGCAGGAGATATTACGAAAGAATCTACAGATGCAGTAAATGGCTCCCAATTTTATTCCTTAGGAAAAGATCTTGCATCGTACTTAAACGGTGATGCTAAGTATGAGAAAAATCAATGGTTGTTGCCTAGATTTAAAGTTACACACCTTAAAGAAGATGGCACATCAGAAGAAGCTGAGTACGATAGTGTTTCAGAAGCTCTTTCAGGTGTTGGTAATTCTTTCACGAATGTGGTTAAAGACTTTAATGACAAAGTCACGAATATCACAGAATCTGTCCAAGGCGATGCGCTGTTGTGGAATAAGGACGCAGAGGCGTTTGTAGCCAAGCATGGGTACAAGGAAAGCAAGACGAACAGCAAGATAACGTCGCTTGCAAATGGGGATATCACTAAAGACTCAAGCGATGCTGTAACAGGAAATCAGCTATATGCTCTAGGTAACAGTGTTGCGCAGTCTTTAGGTGGTGATGCTAGTTATGCAGGTGGCGCTTGGACGGCTCCAAGTTTCAAAGTTAAGATCGTTAATGAGGATGGTACTAAAGTTGAAGAGAAGAAGTATGATACTGTATCGGAAGCATTTGCTGGTGTAGGAACATCTTTTGAGAATCTTCAAAAAGAGTTTACTCAAAACAACACGGAGGTTACTGAAAATATTAAGCAGAATGCGTTGTTGTGGAGTGATTCTGAAAA
>NZ_JBHIRP010000077.1:0-878 GCF_042197245.1 Bartonella sp. AA18HLJMS
GATTGATAGGCAGAAGCACCCCCACCACCATGTCCTCCTGTCGCCGTAATAAAATTCTTTCCAACAGCTGTTGTTCCTCCAGAATTTCCTGTCGCACTGCGTGATGCAACAGAAGCGCCTCCTTTACCAATCAAAATATCTTGATGACCGTTTAAACTGGCTTTATAGCCATACCAGACTGAACAACCGCCACCGCCGCCACCTCCTCCTAATCTTGGCGTATCCGCTCCGCCACCACTACCGCCACCGCCCCATGCTTGGATCTCAACTTTAGTTTTATCCGTTACCCAATCAGGCCATTGAATTTTCCCATCCTGTGTATAGAGCAATTCAGCATCAGCAAGCGCAGACCAATTAATGAGTTTATCAACTAAGCCTTGTTTAATTTTTTTAATTTCTTGCTTGAGAATATCTATGTCTGATTTCGTATAAACAAGATCTCCATCGACCCTCAAAGGTCCTTTCAAGGTGCTTCCGTTTGTGTTTAAATTGGTAACCACTTCACCATTATGGATAAGGTTAAACGACGAATTACCCAACAGTTCTAAGCCACCACTCATAGTGACTTTGCTGGTAAATTTATTATAATTTTGCCATTCATTTGGGCTGGCTAAGCGACCATAGCTTGTGAGATCTTCATTGATCTTGGCTCTAAAATCATCAAGCCCCACGATATCTTCGGTTTTATGTTGATGTGCGCCTAACAGTGAGACAGCACTCCCAAAGGTGAAGTTATTGTTGCTTGATTTATAGAGAACATAATTGTTGGCAGCATCGTGTGCACCCTCGATATCGCTTAAATCAGCAAATGAGAAAGTTTTATCCGCTGCCATTTTGCCATTGAGAGCGCTTTCTAGATTTGTGATTTCGCTTATGGT
>NZ_JBHIRP010000078.1:0-866 GCF_042197245.1 Bartonella sp. AA18HLJMS
TTTTGTTGAAAAAAGATCACAGTAGAATCCATATTGCTAAAAAGCTATATTTTTATGTTGCTATTTTCTTGAACAGCCTATAGCTGTATGGGAATGTACATTAGTAAGACTCATTTTGATAAAATAACTTTCAAAGGGGAGGATAAGTAGTGCGTAAAGATAAAAGGTACATCACGAGACCACGCATATATCATTATATGATATATTAAAAAGAAAAAATCCAACTAAAAAGCCAGTTATCCAAGGAAAACTATATTCCGGACATATTACAATTTCTTTTTACTTTACTTATTATTAATAAAACCATGCTTTCTAATAAAAATAAAGTCTATAATTAGGAAAATACATACTAAAACCTAGTACAAAGGATTTTATAGTAATCACTACCAAGTAAAAAGTAATATTAAATATACAAGGCCCTTTTTTTAGTTAGGAAAAAACAGTACACTAAACCCTTAGACTCTAAATGTGTTATCTTTATGTCCACAAAACATAATCAAAAAAACAAACATTTAGGTCTCAATACAGAGAGCACAAACAAAACTAAAGACTCAAAATGTTCACACTCTAAGCAATGATCCTCTACTCTGAATTCCAAAGAGATCAATAATGCTAAAATGTGTCTTTTTTATGTTTTGGAGGTGTTTCTAAGTTTTTTCATTGGAGAGTTTGTTATGAAAAAATTATATGCCCCACAAGCAGCGAGTGAATTAAAACGTTCTCGTTTTTCTTTTGTTAAAGTTCTTTCGTTGGCTATAGCGGCTACATTCTTATCGAATGTTACGCCTGTTTTTTCAGCAAATCCTGATTTTAGAAACACGTTTCTTGAAGGTGTAAAAAGTGCCGGTGTGTCTTATCCACAAAGC
>NZ_JBHIRP010000079.1:0-843 GCF_042197245.1 Bartonella sp. AA18HLJMS
ATTAAGGTTGCTGTTTGCGCAATGGCACCCACCATGCGCCCCCGCGCTTGGATAAAAGCATTTTCCGCATTCTTTGTCGCATCCTCAAGATGCTCAGGGTCAAACCACCCTTTAAAATGCTGCCTTGTCTTGTTTTGGAAATGCGCAACATCTGAACTAAAGGCTGCAAGATCACGCTTGGCAGAAGCTATCCCCTCTTGCAGATGATTGACAAAACGCACAACAAGGGAAACATCCATGACGATTCTTTATCCTAACTGATGACTTTCATATTCTTGTTGTTTCAGGCGTGCGAGTTCTTCTCGATAGGCAATCACATCCAGCCAATCCATCTGGTTAATCTCTGAAGGCGCCCAGTGATAATAAAGGGCTAGTTCTGCCCCAAATTGTCTGGCAGAGAGGATTGGCGTTGCGTAAAAAAAGCAAAAAAAGCCTTCAATATTGCGACAATATCCATCACATCAACTCGATCAATCAATTCAATAGATTCACGTGACATATCAGCCAAAAGTGCTGTGATGCCTTCTGTTGCCTCACTTGTGAACAAAACTTGAGAAAGCTTCGTGATAAGCACATCATTGCTCAAAGTTGTTTTTTGCTCTCCAAACTCAGGAAGCAGCAGCTCTGTCAATTGTGGTCCAATGAGCACCGCTAATTGCTTGGCATGCTTAAAAGTGGGGCGATAAAAGGTCAGTTTCTTGCAGAGAGATTCTTTGCCACTTTTATCTTGATAAGGAAGCGGAACCTGCAATTCCACGTCAATGCTGGTTTGTAAACTTGTCATGATCAATTCCTATAAATTGAGAATAGAGCGGCGGCGAGAACCGATCTCTTGCCCGTTGC
>NZ_JBHIRP010000080.1:0-819 GCF_042197245.1 Bartonella sp. AA18HLJMS
CCAGCACTCGTGGCAGAGAGATTAGAGCGGATTTTTCCGTTTTCAGATGTATAACCAGCACCAAGAGCAAATGCGGACTGTCCACGCCATGCGCCGCTACCAAATGAGACACTCAAAGATCCCGGCTCGTCGAAGTAACGTAGGTTGGACACTGCTAGACCAACGGCTGCTGCTTGCCTTGCCTCTTTGCGTACACTCTTAATGTCATAACTAAACGTTTCAAATTTTATATCGGTTTAGGATTTCGACTCGTTAACACCATTACTCATCGCATTATCCTTGGATTCAGAAAAATATTTATCTACATATTTTTTCGCATCATCAAAAACTGTCTTAATCTGCTGCTCACTGTCATCTAACAACCAACTACCCCCTCCACGACTTCTGTCAAATTTGCGTAAAACACACCACTCTTCACACCTTTTCTCTTTCTTTATTTTCAACATTAATGCTGGCACTGTTATTTGTGGGAGTCGTTCTTTTAATCGTGTAACTCTTTTCGCCCCTGTCTTGTATAGACAGGAGCGTTTTTGAAAATAATCGTAGTAAATTTTATTAATTTAGAGTTAAGCTTAATCCTACACCTACACCCCAGCGCCCTCCGGCACTTGTCACAGATAGACTAGAGCGAATATTTCCATCTTCAGATGTATAACCAGCTCCAATAGCAAATGCGGACTGATTGAGCCATATACCACTACCAAGTGCAACACTTAACTTTCCTGGTGCATCATTGTAACGCAAGTTGGACACCGCTAGACCAATAGCAGCAGCTTGTCTTGCTTCTTTCCGAACATCCTGAATAGCATAATTCAATGT
>NZ_JBHIRP010000081.1:0-805 GCF_042197245.1 Bartonella sp. AA18HLJMS
TTTTTTCAGCAAATCCTGATTTTAGAAACACGTTTCTTGAAGGTGTAAAAAGTGCCGGTGTGTCTTATCCACAAAGCCTTCTCTCTGTTGCTGGTTTGAATGCTTCTCCTGTTTCAAAAAACAATTATTTAACAGCACTCAATAAAGCCGGATTAGAAAAGATTAATGCTTCTGATGACTATGCAAATTTTTTAACTAGAACCCTTACTAGTGTAGGTGATGATAATTCTATTGCGAATACTTTAAAAATCGATGACAATAAGTTATCAAAAAACACATTAAGTCCAGAAGACCAAAATAAGAAATTTGTTGTCGATCCACAGTTTTTTATGGACAGTAGCTCTGTAACTCGATCTTTCACTCAAAGTGGACAGGATACAGTGACTATTGATGCATCTGATTTCTCGCGAAAAGATCCTATAGCCAGAATGACACGTAGTGGAGAAGTACAGCGTGATGTATCGGGAAGTAATGTCATTTTTGGTGAAGGCGTTAATGCGAAAACCGTGGACAGTGTTGTTATTGGTTCTAAAGCGAAGGCGGTATTAGCTGAAAGAGACCAAAAGTTAGCGGCATCTGTTATCATAGGTTCCAACTCGGAGATCCGGAGAGGTGGATCGGTTGCTGTTGGTGCAGATATAGTGGCACTAAATAATGATGCGGTTGCTGTTGGTCGTTTTATACGGGTGGAGGCGGACAGCAGTACAGCTTTAGGCTTTAAAACGCAAGTGACGGTTGCGGGAGGTGTTGCTATAGGAAGTGATTCTGTAGCCAATAGGGCTAGTGGTGTTTTGGGCTATTCTCC
>NZ_JBHIRP010000082.1:0-794 GCF_042197245.1 Bartonella sp. AA18HLJMS
GCATTGATGCCAACGCCGCCTTCAATTGCAGGTCCCATAGGATCAAGGTCAAAGTTTCTACCAATATGAATGGTACCATTATCACCAAAGGTTTTGATCAAGTTTACTTTTCCATAGAAAGACATCGGACGGTTGTTTTCAGTGGAAATGGTTTTTGTCAAACGTCCACCAACACGGATCAACCATTGAGAAGGATTTTTCATATCAACGGTAAAATTATCAGCATCTTCAATGGTATTAAACATCAAATGTTGATAGGCAATTTGTGCTTGTGGCTCAAATGTTAAGCCTTCCATTCCAGTTACAAACTCTTTGCCAACGGTGGTGGAGATACTCAACATTTTGGCGTTTTTCAATTTTGCGGTTTTGCCAATGATAGCATTGCCGATATCTCCCTTTATTATCCCATAGGACAAGAGTGTATCCATATAGAAACCATTGTCATGCTGCACGCTGCCATAAGCTGTTAGTGACCATTTATCCAATGTGCTCTTACTGGCATCCGCTATGTCCTTTGGAGTGAAAGACAGCCGCCCATAGGTGCCTACAAGACCGAAATGTGTTGTGGTATTTTGTCCTTCTAATGCCGCGAATGTGACTCCGGCTTGGAGAGCAGCATAGCGGATATCAGCACCATAACCATATTTGAGAGGTCCGCGTTCAGAAGATAAGGTTCCTGTGTTTCCGTAAGTATAGAGGAAGAAACCGGTTTGTTTTTCTTCTTCTTTTCCTAAGACGGATGTTCTGATATTGGCTAAGAGTGCGTTTTGTTTAGCCATATCGGTTAATCCACT
>NZ_JBHIRP010000083.1:0-779 GCF_042197245.1 Bartonella sp. AA18HLJMS
AGCCAATCGCGTAAACTAGAGCGAAAACCATGCGGGCAGGCTTCAAGTTTATTGTCTCTCATATATTGAGCCATACACTTCTCAGCGAGGGGACCGCGACCTTTAGCAGAAAAAAAGAAATCATTACGAGAAAGCAATCGTGCTTGTTTTAAAATGTCTAATGCTTCAGTTGATAAAGGCACGCGAAATTCTTTTGTTGTATCACGCTTGCCTTTCATATTTTCAGCAGGTATGGTCCATATATCCCCATCAATTTGATCTTTATGAATATGACGTAAAGGATTGGTACGAACACCTGTCAGAATAAGCAAACGCAAAGCCAGTTGTGTTATGGTTGATGCTTCACAGAGTGTTTTATAAAAAGCCGGAACCTCTCTCCAATCCATGGCTGGTCTATTAGTGACCTTATGGCGTTGTTTTCCTAAGAGAGCTTTTGCTTTTTCTACAGCTTGTAAATCAACATCTACACCTAATGCAGCCGCATGTTTGAGACAAAGATTAAGACGTATCAATGCTGTTCGAGCAATTACAGCCTTTGTATGCCAAATGGGAGAAAGGGTATTGCGTATCTCTGTTTGCGTAATCTCTGAAACGGGTAAACAGCCTAATTTAGGGAGAATATGAAGGCGTAAAGGTGTAAACCATTTACCATTTTTACCATCACCTTTTAATTCAGCTTTACGAGTTTCAAAAGTATCTAGTGCAATATCTTTTAAGTAATGGAGATTGCTTATTGCCTCACGCTTTTGTTTTTCACGTTCTTTAATAGGGTCACGCCC
>NZ_JBHIRP010000084.1:0-760 GCF_042197245.1 Bartonella sp. AA18HLJMS
GCGATGCGCTATCTTATTGACTATGAAGGACTCGGTAAGACTCTTCTCAAAGATGTTGGTATTCCACGTGCAAGTTTTATTCCTCTTGGTAATCTTGGAGCTTTGGATGAAAAAGAGGGACAACCCTTTAAACTTGATCTCCAAAAAGCAAAGCAACTTTTAACAGAGGCAGGTTATCCGGATGGTTTTGAGGCCAGTATTTTTGCCGGTGCCTCTCCTTATCCTTTTGCTTTGCCTATTGCTCAGTCTCTCCAAGACAATGCAAAAAAGGTGGGGGTACGTTTTAAAATTGAACGCTTCGTAGGCACACAGTTATTTTCAAAACTATCTGCACGTACTTTTGATACAATTTTTTTCGGATGGAATAATGATTCTGCGGATCCTCATACAATGGCTTCACGTCTTATTTATAATCCAGATAATCGGCTTGAGGCGAAAAATACAGGCTATGCGAGTTGGTGCCATGGGTATTTGGATGAAACTATGAATCAAAAGGTTCAAGATGCATTGTTTCAAAAAGATCCCAAAAAACGGGCGCAAATGTATGCTGATTTACAACGTGATTTTATGCAGAAAGGGCCTTATGCTTTTATCTATCAGACATATGTTTCTGTAGCGATGACATCTGATGTCAAAAAATGGGTTTGGAATAGTGCACCACGTATTTTTTATAGTGCAATTGAAAAATAAGAAGGTATCAAGTTTATAAAATATAAAAAACATGGTCATGATATATTTGATGTATTGCAAAGCTCTTTAA
>NZ_JBHIRP010000085.1:0-757 GCF_042197245.1 Bartonella sp. AA18HLJMS
TTCCCTCCCATTTTCAATTCAACACGCTTTGGAAAACTGCCTCCCTTGATAAAACCATGGGGTAAGATTTCTTTCTTGCCAAACAGTGTGTAAGTTACGCCGCGTTTTGTTTCGTTTACTTTAAAAAATTTAAGAGGTATTGGTGTTCCAGAACCAATGATATCTGTCTCAAGAAACCTTGCTGTCGCCTTTTCTTTAATATAAACGCCTCTTCTTATACGCTTTATTTGGGCTGATGAGATGTCAGCAACTTGCTTTTCAGTAAAGCGTTCAACTTGTTTTGCTGCAGTGTTTAGAGCATTACGCCGAGCCCAATTAAGGCGAGGGGCTTGAAGGCTTGTGAAGGTATCTTTTGCCTGTTGAAGATACCATTTTTGGTGGATGATTAACTTCAACTTCTAAGCCTTTTTGGGGGTAGGTGTTGATGGCTTGGAAGCTTTAGGTGTTTTGGGTTGTTCGAGTGGAATTTCCTCAGCTGCTGATTCAGGTGATGTTTGTACGGCTTCTTGTTCTATCTGCTTAATTTGTTCAACTCCCTTGTCAGGCTTTATCTTTGTTTTAACATCAACAAAAGGTTTAGCAGCATTGGCGCGCTTGAGACGTGCGTAGACTTGATTGGAAACTTCAACAAATGGATTATTGGGAGTTGAAGTTTCAAAACGAACAGTGCTTTTATTATCGCCAACAACACACATTGGCTTGGTGATGATTGCTTTCATCTTCGCTCCTTTTGAGGCAATGAATTAATGACATCATT
>NZ_JBHIRP010000086.1:0-708 GCF_042197245.1 Bartonella sp. AA18HLJMS
GGGGGATTATGAAGCGGTACCAACCGAATTGCAGAAATGGACCAAAGCGGGAGGCAAACGTTTACAAGGTCTCGTACACCGGCGTGCGGCAGAAACAGGCTTATGGGCAAAAGGGGCTTATGTTTCTTCCAATTATCAAACAGTAGAAACGCAAGCACCAACGGGGTTTCTCAAAGCAGAAGCATTGGCACCGATTATTGGTTCTTTCTCAGGTCTTGGTGGGTTTTTAGCGGGCAATGGACCAATCCAATGGGCTTTATCCGCCATTATGGTTTTAGCCGCATGTACTGGCATTTTCTTTGTTGCTAAACGCTTTCAGGAGCACCGCCTATGATCTTATGGATGAAAAGAAACTTGATGGTAACAGGTGCGGCTTTAGCCGCTTTTTTTATTGCCTTAGCAAAAGCTTTTACTCTTGGGAAAAAAGTAGAGCAACAAAAGCAAACAGAAAAAGCTTTAAAAGCAGCCACAACACGGCTTGAGGTGGAAAGTGAAGTTAATCAAAAAAGTGATGCTGATATGCGTGCTGCTCTCTCTCACTGGTTGCGCGACAAATAAATATGCTTCTTCTTGTGTTGGCTGGTTGCCAATTTATTTAGACAAGAAAGATCTGAACGCCATCAGTTCCAATTTAGCAAGAGAGATCTTAAAGCACAATAATCTAGGTGAACGCTTGTGTGGGTGGAAACATGGTTAGAAAAAAATCCA
>NZ_JBHIRP010000087.1:0-609 GCF_042197245.1 Bartonella sp. AA18HLJMS
CATCTTCGCACCAAAAACACGAAAGTGGACATGCAAGCCTCTCATGCCGTTGGCTCTTCGATAAAATCGGGAGGTGATACCACTGTCATTGCAGGGCAGGATGGCAAACCGCATGATCTTAGCATCACAGGTAGTTCCATTGCGGCTGATGGCAAGGTAGGGCTGAAAGCCAGCAACGATATTCTCATCAATAATGCAGAGGATAGCTTACATTATGAGATGTCGTATCACAAAGAGGGTGGGGTGTTTAGTAGCAGCAAATCTGAGCATAACAAGATGGATGTGCGCCAAGTTGTGGGGTCAAGCATAACAGGGGGTGAAGGCATTGCCATTGACTCAGGAAACAACACGGAAGTTGTCGCCTCGACGCTCGTAGCCGGTAAGGCAGAGGAAACGTCAGGAGAGAAAGCACTAGGAGATCAGAAAAAAGCGGATATTACTATTCACTCTGGGGGAAAGATTGTCATAAAAGGCGCCCAAGAACACTTGGATCAGCAAGCACAATCGTCATCAAGTGGCTTTTTGCATGAGAAATCGTCCGATACATCTCAATCGCATACCACAACGGTCTCCTCTATCCTTGGGGCAACGGGCAACATCGTGTTAGAC
>NZ_JBHIRP010000088.1:0-603 GCF_042197245.1 Bartonella sp. AA18HLJMS
TCTGTTTGCGAAAGTTGTTCTTTTTTCAACTCAAGCTGTTTTTTTAAGAGCTCAATAATTTCCCCTTTTTTTAATAGCTTAGTAAGCTCCAGATATTTTGCTGATGGAGCAGATACGAAAGTTGATTTAGGTACCTGAGCTGTGGGAGATACTGGAGGTGTGTTAGATGGCTTAGAGCCACTAGGTTTGGACGGTACGCGATTTCTCATCGTTCCCAAATTAGAAAGGTCAATTTTAATATCGGGTGGAAGTTTACGTGGTGGCTCATAGCCTTTTGGTGGTTTTGGTTTATAATTGTTGCTTGAATCGAGATTTCCTGACCCTATACTAGGAACTGCAAAACGGCTATGACCTCCTCCTTGCTTAGTAAGAGTGTTACTTCTTGCTAAGTTTGTTGTTCCAAGAAAAGCACTAATCGCTATGATAATAATCAGCTTTTGCATATTCCATACCTTTTAATTTTCACATATTTAGAAAGACTGACCATTACATTATTAACTTCATAAATCAGTTTATGAGATTCCGTTGTCTCCTCGCTTAATTTCGGCAGGGATTGTTTTATTAATAGGCACGCGGTTCCTATCATTGGGCTGTTTTAGCTTT
>NZ_JBHIRP010000089.1:0-599 GCF_042197245.1 Bartonella sp. AA18HLJMS
GCATCATGCGAATTCTCACTAATCTGACCTTCGGCAACATTATGCAAACCTACAGGTGTAGAACCCTTACCTTTACCCAAAGTCACACTCGCATAATTAGTGCTGCTATTATCATCACCTTGTTTATCATAGTGAACAACAGCCGATTCATCAGACTGAAGATTATTAGAAAGCTCCTTCAGACTTTTATCAAGCTGGTCTTTATTAACAGCTTCATTACCTCTCACGGCTTCTTTCACACCGGAAAGAATCCTATCTCCTTTGTCTTTATTTGCGATATTGAGTTCTGTACCTTCTACTTCTTTACCAATAGTGATAACCTTCGTATTATCATCCTGCTTGGCAAGGCTATCACTGACAACATTAGTTACATCATTATGAACATTCGTAATAGAACTTGCAACACCTGCAAGTGCTTCCGCTACACTATTGTAAACCTTTTCATCACCAGTGCTACCATCATCATTGACAGTTTTAAGTTTGAATGTGGGTGCAACCCATTCTCCATTTTCATAGCCAGCACCTCCACCAAAATACGTCGCAACTGTTTGATTCATTGAATAAAGCTGATTGCCCGTGATCGCTTCTGTTGAACCTTT
>NZ_JBHIRP010000090.1:0-594 GCF_042197245.1 Bartonella sp. AA18HLJMS
ATAAGCCGTAGGCCAATTGTAACCAATCACTGTACTAATGGGGTCTAACATATGACCTTGTATGTAGATATAATTTTTTTCGCCATCGCTTAGATAATCTACTGTATTGGCCATCGATTGCATGTGAGCAGCCGCTCCAACAAGATAGAAGTCTGTTTTCTTGGCTACACTGTGGATACCATGTTCTTGCAAGTCATTTGCTCCATTGCGTATTGTTAAGGTACCCCGGCTATGCCCACTAACAATAGCATTGTCATTGCCATAACGATAGATAAAATCTTGGAACTTCTTGGTCGAATTACTCAATCCCCAAGTGCTACCCTCCCAAAACTTTTGATAATATGCTACCCCTAATTCTACCAGCACATCATCAGCTTGGGGAAAGTATGTAAAATAAAGGGGACCATTTTTATTAACAGCCAATTGGACAGCATTACCGGCTGCTTCATCTGGTGAATTAAAAATGCCATTGTAGAACATATAAACAGCACCATTAGGGCCTTTTTGTAAATGCTTTTCTTCCTCTGGCTTTAAAAAGTGATACAGAGTGATATATTTTCCATCACTGCCTTTTATAGGTTTTCCATTTTCATC
>NZ_JBHIRP010000091.1:0-578 GCF_042197245.1 Bartonella sp. AA18HLJMS
AAAACCTTTTATTGGAGTCAAAACAACAGAAAAACCTGAAAAGACAGTTGAACAAATTAAGCAAATAGAACAAGAAGCCGTACAAACATCAACTGAATCAGCAGCCGAAGAAATTCCACCCGAAAAACCAAAAGCTTCTAAAGTTTCCAAGTCATTAACACCTACCCCCAAAAAGGCTTAGATGTTGAAGTTAATCATCTACCCAAAATGGTATCTTCAACAGGTGAAGGATGCCTTCACCAGTCTTCAAGCACCACGCCTTAATTGGGCTGTGCGTAATGCTCTAAACACCGCAGTAAAACAGTCGAACGCTTTGCAGAAAAACAAATTGCCGATGTTACATCTGTCCAATCAAAGCGTGTCAAAAAAGGCGTTTATATTAAAGAAAAGGCGACAGCAAGGTTTCTCGAGACAGATATCATTGGTTCTGTAACACCGATACCTCTTAAATTTTTTTAAGTAAACGAAACAAAACGCGGCGTAACTTACACACTGTTTGGAAAGAAAGAAATCTTACCCCATGGTTTTATCAAGGGAGGCAGTTTTCCAAAGCGTGTTGAATTGAAAATGGGAGGGAA
>NZ_JBHIRP010000092.1:0-571 GCF_042197245.1 Bartonella sp. AA18HLJMS
TTTGGTGAGGCTTTGAGTGAAGAACAATTGGCGTCCCTAGAAGCCCCAATGGTGATTTATGTGCGCCAACAGGTCAAGGGCATGGATGTTTATGCTCCGGTGCTTTACATCCCCGAAAAAGACAGATCCTCCTTTGTTTCTGCTGGGGCTTTGATCATGGGCGATGATGTCAATATCACCAGCCAAAATACAAGCAATTCCACGATAACCAATTCAGGGCGGATTGCGGCAAATCACCAATTGCATGTGCATGGCGGGGATATCTTTAGTCAAGGAGGGCATTTTGCGGCGGGTGGTGATGCTGTTATCCTTGCGGAGAAGAATATTCGTTTGGATGCAGGGCGCACAACGGTTGACGGCGTGGAGACAGTATTAAACACCGAGGCGCTTTCTGCTGGGGGCAATGCGAGCGTAATTGCCAAGCAAGATATCACCGCCTCAGGGGTGGGGATCACCACCGGAGGTGATCTTGCCATGGCTACAGAACAAGGTAACTTGACGATCGGTTCAGCAGAAACCCATTACCATGATGAACAGGGTGATGCCACCATGCATCATAAATCAGAAGTCA
>NZ_JBHIRP010000093.1:0-563 GCF_042197245.1 Bartonella sp. AA18HLJMS
TTATTCTCCGCATGTTGCTCTGCATAAACAGCAGCTTCATAGGGTGGCGTAAAGATGCCATTAAAGGACACATGCACCTTGCCATCAGAACCTTCTTGTAAATGCTGCTTTTCTTCATCCGTTAAATAATGGAACTTGGGGATTTTTTGTCCACGAGCGTCTTTGATATACTGTCCATTTGCATCTATTTCATAGATTGTATTACCCTTTTCATCACGGTCGACCACAGCGATGGGGTGCTCTTTGATAAACATGGTTTTATAGGAGTCATCACTGTATTTAAATCCTTCTTCTAAAAGTTGGGTTGCCATTTCACGGTTTTCATGGACGATTTGTTCCAGCTTGCCTGCATCGAGCTGTTGTACACCTTTATGGGCGGTGGCAGTATCACGATTAAGGGAGGCTATGGCTTGCTCAACATCTTGCCCTGTTAATGCCTTCTGCCCTGCTTCATCAGTAATGACGATGGTGCCATCGCTAATGGCAGATTTGGTATATCCTTCCTCTGAATCTTTAGCTTTTGAATGATCTAAGACATTTTTAGCAATGTTTTTCCCGACACC
>NZ_JBHIRP010000094.1:0-559 GCF_042197245.1 Bartonella sp. AA18HLJMS
ATGATCCTGCTAAAATGGTTCCCGCTTTAGCAACACATTGGGATGTTTCAGGTGATGATCACAGTACGGTGATTACTTTTCATTTACGTGATGGTTTGAAGTTTAATGATGGCAGATCAGCCAATGCCAATGATCTTGTTTGGGGTATGAAGCGGATTGTCAAATTGAAGATGGGTAATGCGGCAATTTTTAATGAATATGGAATTACAGAGCAAAATGTTGATGATGCTTTGCAAGCTCCCGATGAGAAAACGGTTGTGATGAAATTTGATAAACCTTATCCAGCAGAGCTCATTCTTAATAATATTGTTGCGAGTCGTGCAACAGCTTTGCTTGATCGTAAGACGATTATGAAACACGAAAAAGATGGCGATTTTGGAAATCAGTATTTGAAAAGTCATGCTGCTTGTGTTGGTCCTTATCAGTTAAAAAGTTGGCGCTCTGGAGAAGCTCTTTTGTTGCGTGCAAGCTCTCACTATTGGGGACAAGCGCCTAAACTGAAGCAGATTTTAATTCGCCATGTTGCAGAGCCCGGAACACAACGTTTGTTGTTGCAAAA
>NZ_JBHIRP010000095.1:0-558 GCF_042197245.1 Bartonella sp. AA18HLJMS
CCATTGGGCGCTGCCACTATATCTGGACGATGGGCGGCATTCGCGTTAGGATCCACAGTAATTTGCGCCTGTAACGCTGAAGGGGCTAACAAACAAGAAAAACCAAGTCCCCCAAATAAAACCTTTTTGAGCATCGTACTGGAGACTAAAACACCTAATAAAGCTGCTCTTTCTGCTCTCTTTTCATATCTCATACGTTAACTCCCCAATAAAAAATGCTTAAAGTTCCATTGTTAATGTCATAAAAAATGTTCCTGATTTTTTGTGCTTAACTGTGCTCCAAAAAATACTGGAATAACTGGCATCAAGAGAGACCATGCCTCCCGCAAGCTTGACACCTGCTGTCCAACCGGCAAGCTGATCATTCTTAATCCCATACAAGGGTTGTGCAAAAACACGCCCATAATCCAAACCAACATAAGGGCGAAGTTCTCCAAAAACCTTTTTGAAGGTCGCGTGATTGCTCCACGGAATGGTGCGTAGCAACAAATCATTCCGGCTAAAAAAACCGTTATTGCCAAAAAGCAAACTCTCACGCGTGCCACGAACATTGGAAGC
>NZ_JBHIRP010000096.1:0-537 GCF_042197245.1 Bartonella sp. AA18HLJMS
AACAGCCCAATGATAGGAACCGCGTGCCTATTAATAAAACAATCCCTGCCGAAATCAAGCGAGGAGACAGATGAAAAAGCGATTTATTATAACAGGAATGATTACCCTTTTGGGAATACTAAATCTGGCACATGCATCGGATTCTCTTCAAGCAGATACATGCAATTTTCTAGCGTTGGGACTTGCTCAATATCAAAAGAGGATATTTGGAACAGACCGCACTGGAGTCCTAAACAAATGTGCACAATCCCCATCGTCTGCTCCACCGCCACCACCTGCTCCACCGCCACCACCTGCTCTACCAGCAGAATATCTGGAGCTTATTAAGCTATTAAAAAAAGAGGAAATTATTGAGCTCTTTAAAAAACAACTTGCGTTAAAAAAAGAACAACTTTCACAAACAGAAAAAGCCTATCAAGCTATAACAAAGAATCAGAAAACAAACCCAAAGCAAATAGACTTTTCTAGTTTTTTTCTCAAAGAACCAGAATCGTTCTATAAGAGTGATAAGCTTTCAAGAGAATCATATCAAAAGGT
>NZ_JBHIRP010000097.1:0-526 GCF_042197245.1 Bartonella sp. AA18HLJMS
CATTGGTTACATGACGCCGGAATGTTGAAACACTCATATGAAGCAATTTTGCACTTTCACGGTCTGTTAAAAGAATATCATTTTCTGTCATTCTAAAATCCTTTCACTATAAAAACAAATCATAATCATTTATTAACCACATTTTGGTTCATTTAGAAAGATGTTTTATTCATAGAAAACAATATTTTATTATACAATTTCTGATGTGATACGTGATGAATCTTATTGAGAAAGAATGAGAGAGAAGAGAGAGAAAGTTATCCACAGATAATGGGGTTATTCACCCCATATCTTAAGATTGACCAGTGACATAAGCCGCCCATTTATCCATATAAACGCGGCGCTGTTCTAGATAGTCAGTACGACGATAGGAGCGCTCTACTTTGCCGCCAACTGTATGACTTAGAATAGTTTCAGCGACCTCATAGGGGGCATCGGTTGTTTCAGCAAGCCAATCGCGTAAACTAGAGCGAAAACCATGCGGGCAGGCTTCAAGTTTATTGTCTCTCATATATTGAGCCATACA
>NZ_JBHIRP010000098.1:0-524 GCF_042197245.1 Bartonella sp. AA18HLJMS
GTACGGGTGGCAAATCGTGAGGGGGGTGTTAGTGTTAAACCCGCAAGTCCTTTTGCAGCAGCCATGTTTATCAAACGGGACAAGCAAAGGGGCGGTGTTTTTTGGTCTCCTTCCAACCAAGATGTGCATGGCATTTTAGGGACAGCACGCCCCATTAGCTATTTTGATGGCGAAATTGATCATGAGGCAAATCGCCTTAACCAAGCCGATATTGCAACCTTTATTCCAGCACGACTTAGTCAAAATGGGCATGGGCAAATTGCCGCCAATGGGCGCATTTTATGGGGAAATCATACCACCTCCAGTGATCCACTTTGGCGCTTTGTCAATGTGGTGCGCACCCGTGCAGCCTTGGAAAAAACGATCATTAACAATTTCCGCCCTTGGGCGAATGATGAAAACCTTACTGGTCAACATGTCATTGCCATTACCCGCAGCCTTACACAGTTTCTTGATGATATGATTGCGCGTGGTGCGCTTTTGGGTGGCCGTGTTTGGTTTGACCGCGATTTAAATTCCAACAG
>NZ_JBHIRP010000099.1:0-522 GCF_042197245.1 Bartonella sp. AA18HLJMS
TTTCAGTTTTACAAGTTTTGAGCACAATCTTTAAATTATGCTTGTGTTATCGGTTTTTATAACCAGTGATGATAAATTGAGATGACAGACATAATGTTGCCATAAATCTATTGTATAGTTAGTAAGGCTCTTTAAGTTGAGCAGCTAAAGCGCAATAGCGATGTGTAATGGTGCTATCCATTGTCTTTGTAATGGGATTCATCAACATATTGTCTATCTTAGTGAATATGCCTTTGGTTACTATTGCCATTTAGATGCTCCGCTCTTCATCGTGTCTTAATTGTTATTTTGTTGTTGTTCAGCTTCTCTTTTAGCGCGTTCTCTTGCTTCTCGTTTAGCTCTCATTTTTTCAATCCAAGCGTCTTGTTCAGCTTTCAATTTTTCCATTGATTTGCGATTTTCTTCGTCAATTTTACGACTTCTTTCTGCTGCTTTTGCTTCATACTCTTTCTGAAGTTCTAAAAATGCTAACCGCATGTTTTCACAATTTTTTGAAGTTCCTGCAAATCCACATTTCGCATC
>NZ_JBHIRP010000100.1:0-522 GCF_042197245.1 Bartonella sp. AA18HLJMS
AAAGCTGCTAAAGCCCAAAACAAGGAAAAGTCCCATTTGGGTAAAAATCATGGATTTTTTCTTTGTCACAATGCTCCTCCCCAAGAGGTTATAAGGTACAATTTTCTTCTACGTGTTTATGGTATATCCCATGCTTTGTATAGTTTTTCTTGATGATCAGTTGAAAAGAAAGTTTTCAGAGCTCTTTTCCAAAACAAGCACAATGCCTATTGGCAGCGATGAGCAACTCCTTATGTTTTTTTAAAGGGGAGTATTAAGGATGATGGGCTGGTGAAGTTGTCTGATATGAGAGACAATGATACAAAAAGACAATCAGAAAATTTTGCAAAAAAGCTGCACTATGCGTGCAGCTTTTTATGTATTTGCTTTAAAGGTAGACAGGTAGACGTTTTAAAGCATGAAAGTGTCCTTACGGCTTCTATAACCATAATAGCCAAAAACACTCGAAATAATGGCGCCTACCAGACTTCCTAAAAAGCCCCACCACCCCATATTGGAGGCTGTTTTTGTGGCTTTAGTCGC
>NZ_JBHIRP010000101.1:0-520 GCF_042197245.1 Bartonella sp. AA18HLJMS
CGGTATAGCCAACGAAAACACGACTATCAATCTCTATGGACCAGCCTTTAATGTTTTAGTTGCAGCCGGTCTGTTAGGTTATGTGAGTGATGGCAAACAAACCACTATTGGTTTTGATGGGAATAGATATGACTTTGTAAGCAGAATTATTGGCGGCAATGGCTATACCTACGGGACACTCCCTGCTGGCAGTAACGTTTGGACAGAATGGTTGAGAGTGGCTACAAATCCCATAAGTTCCCATACCTGTCTTGGAGACGCGGGCGATAAGTGTAACGTGCGTTATGGCTCATCTCATCGTGAACAAGTTCCTTCAAGTAAATCATGGAGTAAAAAATGAAACAAACCTTAAAATTATTAAGTGCTGTAACTTTGTTAGGTATTGCAGGATGTCAGTTTAATAAAACTCCTGGGGGGTATTTGAGCGCGTGGGAGAAAAATGGTGTTACTGATTTTACTGAAATAGGAAAAGCCTTATTAGAATGTGGTATGCCAGCTCCTTATGATGTATTTCCAGAAA
>NZ_JBHIRP010000102.1:0-516 GCF_042197245.1 Bartonella sp. AA18HLJMS
AATTCTACTGTTTTCTTGTGTCCTGACAGCTCTGCCTTGTTCTTCTTGCTTCTTCTCATGACGCGCTACAAAGGCATTGGCTTCATCATTCCACAACAAAGCATTCTGCTCAATAGTCTGTGTAAGTTCATTGCTGTTCTTAGAAAGCTCATTATGAAGATCTGTCAGCGATGTATCAACACCGCTAAAGGCTGAACCAACATCATGATATGACTGACCACCAACAACATACGTCGGAAGATTGCCTACAAGCACATCAGCACCACCACCTAAATAGTTCGATGTATTTTTAGAAACACTGTCTAGATTAGTAGTCACTGTCGTAACATTTTTATTAGTCGCAAATAACTGAGAGCCATTTACAACTTCTGTCGATTCTGCTGAAAGTACTCCTGCCTTAACACCTGAAAGTATCCGGTCTTCTTTCTTACTGTTGGCAATATTGAGTTCTGTACCTTCTACTTCTTTACCAATAGTGATAACCTTCGTATTATCATCCTGCTTGGCAAGGCTATC
>NZ_JBHIRP010000103.1:0-515 GCF_042197245.1 Bartonella sp. AA18HLJMS
GGAGAATAGCCCAAAACACCACTAGCCCTATTGGCTACAGAATCACTTCCTATAGCAACACCTCCCGCAACCGTCACATTAGAGCTAGCGCCTATAGCAATTCCCTGCAACGCCTGCTCCTTTGCATATGCATTGTACCCCATAGCAATCGCTTCATTTGCATAACTATGTGCTTTACTACCGAAAGCTATTGAAAAATCACCAACTGAAACTGTTCTCTCTTTTTCATCATAACTATCGGTTAGAGAAGAGCCGATTGCAATGCTATTTTTAGTATTTCTACTACGACCAGCTAAAGCAGTTAAGCCGATAGCAATCCCTTGGTCAGCCTTCGTCTGCGCTACTTGCCCGTACACAATAGCATCATGAGATTTTCCCTCAGACCGTACACCATTGACAAGAGGATTACCCAACACCCCATCCCTAGTCATTTGACCGCCCTTTACAACTCCTGGAGTTAAAGCTGCTCTTGTTATTTTTTTACTTCCAGCATTCATATCAATTGAACGTATCGA
>NZ_JBHIRP010000104.1:0-509 GCF_042197245.1 Bartonella sp. AA18HLJMS
TTACGCCCCATGACCTTGTTGGTCGGGGCTTTACGGGGGATTGCTATCTCAGGAAGTGCATTTGCTGCCTCTTTTGGCTCTGTTGGGACAGTGATCGAAGTGGTTGGGGCGGGTATTTCCTCTGTTGTGGGGGGTATTTTTACCCCAATAGGGGCTGTGGTCGCTGCTGTTGTGGCGGTCATACTGGCTGCTGGTTTTGCTTTGTGGAAATATTGGGATCGTTTTTCTTCTTTTATGAAGGGCTTTGCACGGGGGGTATCTCGGGCTTTTGGGCAAGCCTTTGAAGCCGTCATGCGCTTTTTTGGTGCTGAACCCACCACCATCACCAAATGGAAAAATATCATTGCTGCTGCTTTTGATTTCTCTCAAACTTGGCAAAAGTTTAAACAAGAGCTTTCCTCTGTTGTCGAGTGGTTTGGCAATTTGTGGGAAGGCGTTAAACAAAGCTTTTCCAACTTTTGGCAATGGTTGAAGAGTTTTTTTACACAGGAAAAGCTCTCGGAGAGTGC
>NZ_JBHIRP010000105.1:0-508 GCF_042197245.1 Bartonella sp. AA18HLJMS
GCCTTTTGCGTTTAAATTTATATCGCTTTCTGAAACAATCTTTATGCCTTCCGGTGCGGTAAGCTCTAGCTTGCCACCATCACCTTTTAGTGACACACCATCAGCGATTGTCAGGATAAACTTTCCGCCGGATTTGATGTGAATTCCATAAGTGTTTTGTTCATCATCATATTCAAGGCTGGTTCCATCAGGGTATATCGTTCGGTGAATGCTGCCCTTATCGGCTGCTTGATTAGCATCTGTATGAATGGAACCCACAATCACCCCTTGTGACAAATCCCCTGATGACGAGATAACAACTACTTGCTCTCCAACATCACGCCCTTCATAGGAGCGTGTTTTACCGGCGCGGGCTTGGGTATCTGGAATCCAGTCACTGACAAGATTGCCACTTTTTATCCGATAGCGTGCGTTTTTATGGTCGACATGGCTAATCTTCCCCACCACAACCATATTTGCCACACGTCTCTTTAGATCTGTGATTTCTTTATCGCGCCGCTCTAACATG